>PTKD01000023.1 GCA_002938115.1 Alphaproteobacteria bacterium MarineAlpha9_Bin7
ACTAAGATTCGTCGATAATATAATAAACACAGCGTTGACCAGACCCAGAACTATTGTGGGGGGAGTACCCCTCCGAAAAACCCGGCGCCGATCCCAAAAGCGCAAGGAACGTGTGGATCCGAGTTTGCGGCGATCCCAAGCCAGTCAAACTGTGATGGTAGAACCTGCATCTGCACGAGCTGGGGCACGAGAAGCCAGCGAACGCCAAGGGCGACTGCGATTGGAGAAAGACACAACAGAGCTGCCACCTCTAAACTTGTTGGCGAGCTCCGATAAACGCCCGATCCGTTCGGCACTCGACGATGCCGCTATAGCACAAAACGCCCGTCTGCTCGAATCCGTTCTCGAAGAATTTAACGTTCGCGGTGAAATAATTCGGGTGCGTCAAGGGCCGGTAGTAACGCGTTACGAGCTTGAACCGGCACCCGGTACTCGTTCAGCACGCGTTATAGCATTGGCAGACGATATTGCGCGGTCTATGAGTGAGGTCTCGGCTCGAGTGGCTGTCGTACCTGGCCAAAATGCAATAGGTATCGAGGTTCCTAACCCATACCGGGAAACGGTGTACTTGCGTGAGCTTCTTGGGTCGGCAGCCTATGAAAACGCGAGCTATCAGCTGCCGCTAGCGCTGGGTAAAGACATCAGCGGCGTGCCCATTGTCGTTGATCTGGCCCGCATGCCCCACCTTCTAGTCGCTGGCACCACTGGCTCAGGCAAGTCTGTGGCCATAAACACCATGATCCTATCATTGCTATACAGGCTACGACCTGAGTTGTGTCGGCTAATTATGATTGACCCAAAGATGCTTGAATTGTCGATTTATGACGGCATCCCCCATTT
This sequence comes from Alphaproteobacteria bacterium MarineAlpha9_Bin7, assembly GCA_002938115.1. GTDB lineage: Bacteria > Pseudomonadota > Alphaproteobacteria > UBA7887 > UBA7887. Next base: position 841 of record PTKD01000023.1, read on the forward strand.
ACTTCATCCGGTCGTTACCGACCCCAAAAAAGCAGTAGTGGCACTTAAGTGGGCCGTGAGGGAAATGAACCAACGTTACCGCCTGATGTCCAACTTAAATGTCCGCAATATTGCCGGTTACAACAAGCGCATCCAGGACGCACTTGCAAAGCAAGAAAGGCTTACTCGAACGGTGCAGACTGGATTTGATCCTGAGACTGGGAAGCCAATATACGAGGAAACGCCTCTAGAAATGGATCCCCTGCCTTTACTGATCGTCGTAGTAGACGAAATGGCTGACCTTATGCTAGTCGCGGGTAAGGATATAGAAGTAGCTATCCAATCACTTGCCCAACGCGCACGAGCTGCCGGAATTCATTTAATTATCGCCACACAACGTCCGTCAGTCGATGTTATCACCGGCACTATTAAGGCGAATCTGCCCACAAGAATCAGCTTCCAGGTCACTTCAAAAATAGACAGCCGCACAATACTTGGAGAACAGGGTGCGGAACAACTGTTGGGCATGGGGGATATGCTTTATATGGCAGGTGGAGGTCAGATTAGTCGGGTACACGGGCCATTTGTCAGCGAACAAGAAGTGGAGAGAGTCGTCATGTTCTTGCGGACCCAAGGGACACCTGATTATCTGGATGAAGTGACAGAAGAGGAAGTAGATACCACCGACCCTGATCTTGGGGCCACCGGTAGTGGCGACGAGCTATATGATCGCGCTATTCAATTAGTGTTGACGGAACGGAAAGCTTCGACCAGTTTCGTGCAACGTCATCTCCAGATCGGTTACAACAGGGCCGCGCGCCTAATTGACAAGATGGAAGCTGAGGGGGTCGTAAGCGCAGCTAACCACGTCGGGAAGCGGGAAATTTTGGTTGGGGATGTAAACGCCGAATACTGAGGAACCCCGAAACCTAATCCGCAGGTGCACTGCCGGTAGCCCATGCACCTGAAAGGCGGAATAAGAATGCTGCTCAAATGTTCCAGGGGTGTCCTAATACGCTTTCTATTCTGCACCCTTATATCCTACGTAACACTTTCACATCACGCACACAGCGATAATGGTTGGCCTGAGGCCGATCAGGCCGACATCGATAAAGTCGAGGCTTTCTTAAACGGGATCGATACATACCGAGCACGCTTTATCCAAGTTGACTCTGGTGGGGGTTATTCGGAAGGCTGGCTCTGGCTGCAAAGGCCGCGCTTTCTGCGGGTTGAATATGCCCCGCCCAATGACCTCTTGTTGGTTGCCGACGGTAACTTCCTAATCTTTTTTGACCGAGATATTGACCAGGTCAGTCGGTTTCAATACGAGACGGGTCCGTTTCGGTTTTTGCTCTCCGATGTAGTCAACTTTAATGAAGATATGGTCGTAAACGCGATTGAGCGGCGCGCCGGCTTGTTACGTATCAAACTCATTGAGGAAGGCGACCCTGGACAAGGCTCCGTAACCTTAGTTTTCGAGGAAAAACCTATGCGCCTCGTAAAATGGGAAATAACCGATGCCACAAATAAGATTACACGGGTCACGCTCTATGAACACAGTTTTGGAGCTCCGTTTGAGCGCAAATTATTCCGTTTTACCGGGTACGATCGTGTGCGACGAGATTACCGTTATGGTGAGTACGAGTAAGCTCCACTTTCAACCGCCCAACAGCAGAGGAGGACGTTTCTTTACTGGACCTTCACACGCGATAACTTTATATCAAATTCACGCTAAAATCAGAACCTGCGAATGTGAACATGCCTCAGGAGGGGGATCATTCATTTTAGGGTTCCGGTATTAATGCAATGAGAATTCGAATAGCGACCTGGAATGTGAACTCGGTGCGTCGCCGACTCGCAGGCCTAAAGAGGCTAGCGAAGGAGGTTAGCCCAGATATAATTTGTCTTCAGGAAACCAAAGTCGAGGATGCGAAGTTCCCAGCCTCAGAAATATCGGAACTCGGTTACCAAAACCAAGTTATCTACGGCCAAAAAAGCTATCACGGAGTGGCCATCTGTTCGCGCTATAACTTGAGTGATAGCAAACGCCGCGATTGGTCGGGCAAGATTGAGGGTCGTCACGTATATTGTCGACTGGAACCAAATATCGAGCTACACAACTTCTATATCCCAGCCGGGGGCAACATCCCCGACCAAGACGTTAACGAAAAATTTCTGCATAAGCTAAATTTTCTTGAGGAAATGTCAGTCTGGTTTGCAGGGAGACGAAACGCACGAGCCATTTTAGTCGGAGATCTAAATGTGGCTCCTTCAGCAAACGACGTATGGTCACACCGCCGACTCCTTGATGTTGTAAGCCATACCCCTATTGAGGTGGCCGCACTAAAAAATATAATGGCAAAAGGGAACTGGGTGGACGCGGTGCGTCACTTCACTCCTGAAACAAAAAAACTCTTTAGTTGGTGGAGTTACCGGGCACACGACTGGTCCTCCTCGAACCGGGGGCGGCGACTAGATCATATTTGGGTAACACCCAGTCTCATCCCAGCGCTCGACGCCGCGTGGATCTTACGTGATACACGGGGGTGGCTCGATCCCTCTGATCATGTCCCAGTGTTGCTTGATCTCGATGTTTAGCCATACAAACGGGCCTCCATTGTGCTGATGAAGTAACCACTCCTGGTCCTATGAGCTGGGCGATTAAGTTATCACAACACTCTGTTCTCCCACACATGCGGCGGCGATTGCAGCTACATGGAATAATAACTTTTCTTAAGCACTTTCTTTGCTGAGCACAAACTAACGGGGGGCTATGAACCGGATGCAAATCCAACTCCTTTATTCTCGGCTTAATATAACTTTTTCAACACCAGCCGTTTATCGACGCAGCTTGTAACCCCCCTGCCCAGTAATGAGAATTTCAGATTGCGACGGGACACTCTCGATTTTTTGACGCAAGCGGTAAATATGTGTTGCAAGAGTGTGTGTCGCCACGTTCCCTTTGTATCCCCACACCTTATCCAATAAAACGTTTCGGCTCACTACTTGGTCTTCGAATAGGTAAAGTGTCTCAAGAATAGATGTTTCTTTTTCCGTCAACCGAATTTCTGTCCCCGTCGCATCATGTACCAAACACTTGTTCTCTGGCTGAAAAGAATACTGCCCTATAGTCATCACCGAGTGTTCCATTAGATCTTGCTCATTCGCCAATGAGCTTATACGTGCCAAAAGTAAGCCCAAACGGAAAGGCTTAGTGGCGCATTGTTCGGGCCCAAAGCCAAGACTTAAAGCAGTTTCTATATCGGCGTCGGTCTCCACAAAAATGATGGCTGGAATTTGCAAACTACCAAAGCGCATTAACTTGTATACGTCGCCACCATCGACCTCAGGGAACGTAATATCTGCAAGGATTAAATCAAATTTTTGCTCTTCAAAAAGAGCCTTGGCATCTGGCACCCTTGACACCCCAACGGTCTCAATTCCCAAGTGCGCCATTATCTGTTCGGCAAGGGACTGACGAAACGACACATCCTCCGCCACCAGCAATATCCGTTCTATAGCGCCCGTCTGCCCCATAGCCCTCAGGACCCGTTACTACTTCCCAAACCCGAAATAACCTAATAGTGCCGGATTTTTACGCCGCGCCAAAATGCGACGTAACCTTTAATGAGATCGGCAGCCGACTTGGTATCCGGATAATACCAAGCCGCATCAGGATTAACCTTCCCATCAACAACAATACTGAAGTAGTGTGCGGTCCCTTTCCACGTGCAAACAGTCGTAGTTCCACTGTTCCTGAAATACTCGGATCTCAGCGAGTGACTAGGAAAATAAAGATTACCCTCAACCTTTTGGCACTCAGTCGATTCAGCTAGTACAGCTCCATTCCACAGCGCTTGCGCCACGAGCATCTACCTCCAGAATTCAACTCTATGACCAGACTACACGCCCCACCGTAATCGGGAAAGCGCCATCCCAGATATGCCATCCTAGATTTTTCAGAAAGTTATTCTCCATATTTCTTTGCCGCCAGTCTCGCGTCGGCGTTGCTTCGTTGATGAATAGTCAGCCCCTCGACCCACGTCGACCGGCCAAAATTAAAAGAAATTGTATTGCCCCATACGTTCAGCCACGTGGCCTGTACGCATGCGCGTTAGATATCCCTTCGCCCGAAGATCGCCGTTCCAAGCCTAACATGTGTGGCGCCATAGGCGATCGCAATTTCGTAATCAGAGCTCATACCCATGCTGAGTGAGGCTAACTCGTGTCGACGAGCAATTTCTCGCAACAAACCAAAATGCAGCGAAGGTTCCTCGGCAGCGGGCGGGATGCACATAAGTCCGCACACAGGTAGCGCAAAGTCTCTCTGGCACTGCCCAATAAAAGCATCGGCCTCTCCCGGCCATACCCCTGCTTTTTGCGGCTCTTCACCAGTATTTACCTGAATTAAAAGTTTGGGACAGGAGCCCAGGCGATCCCTGACACCGGCTATAGCTCTGGCAACCTTTGGGCGATCCACTGTCTCGATTACATCGAACAGTGTCATCGCATCTACTACTTTATTGGACTGCAGAGAGCCAATCAGATGCAGTCGCGTTTCCGGGTACATAGCTTTCAACGGGGGCCATTTCTCCGCCGCCTCTTGCACTCGGTTCTCGCCAAAAACTCGCTGGCCCGCGGCCAAAATCGGCTCGATCTTAGTCGCCTCAAAAGTCTTGCTCACAGCCACTAACGAAACGGCGTCCGGCGTCCGGCCCGATGCTACGGACGCGGCGGCAATTTGTTCCTTGACAATCACAAGATTGACCGTGTTATCGAGACCTTTGTGATACTTCGAACTTGTCGGCATGGCGGAAAAACTCTTTCAGTGTAGAGGTCTACCTATGAGCGTAGCAAAGCACACGGCAGCTCTCAAACCCCGTGAACGAGACGCAGCCCGGTCTAACCCAAAGGCGCCGCCACGCTTAATAATGGTCACCGATCGTGTTCGCGTGCCAAACGTCATCGGGGCTATAAACGCCTTGCCGCCAGACTCTGCCGTACTGTTCCGCGATTATGATCTGCCAAACCGCTTGGAACTTGGACGGGAGATACGCGATTTATGTCGGCGGCGCAAATTACGTTTCATTATAGCCGGACATGGCCGTTTCGCCGCGCAGATGCGTGCCGATGGTTTACATACTCCGGAAACGGGTATTCAGGAAGCACGCTTCTGGCGACAGTGGAGGCCGAAGTGGTTCATAACAGTGGCCGCGCACTCACCGGCCGCGCTGTGGCAAGCTGCACGCGCGGGCGCAGATGCGGCGTTACTATCGCCGGTCTTTTCCACCAATAGTCACCCAGACGCAAAGCCGTTAGGTGCCTTAAAATTTGCTAGAATAGCTTTCCAAGCTCCTCTACCCATCTATGCATTCGGGGGTATCAACCAGCACACTCTAATACGGCTTACGGGGGTGCCTATCTGCGGCATTGCTGCAGTTAGCGCATTCTCATCTGTTTAAATCCCCCGTACCCAGTTTACGGTACGTGCCTGCAGGGCTTACCCTCGACATCAGATGGTACGACAACTATTGTTGCGTCCTATTGTTGCGACTACCCCTGTAGGCAAGGACTGCATGCAACCATGATCAAAGCTTGTCATCATCGGTTCGATCTTTGGTCGGTGTCGACCGGGTTTTCGTGCATCTGTCATATGCTTTTGTCGATGATTGCGCTGTCTACCCTGGTGGCCTGCGATAAACTCGATTATGGCGCTGACCCAACTTATCCAAAACAGCAAGAGAAAACGGTAACTGCGGGCACGAGTTCCGTTCAAGGTGGATCTAATGGCAGCTCTCTAATTGGCGATCTTTTTGAAGAGGATGAAGTTAACGTCCTGATGGTTGCTGTGAACGGATATCTATGGCGTGCATCGCTGGACACGCTTTCGTTCATGCCGCTTAGTTCCGCGGACCCGTTCGGCGGAGTTATTATCACAGATTGGTACTCGCCGCCCGAGACACCCGAGGAACGGTTCAAAGTAACCGCCTACATCCTCGACCGCGCCCTCAGATCAGATGGCATCCGAGTATCCGTCTTCCGCCAAACATTAACGGAAACCGGAAGTTGGGCCGATGTCGCGGTGTATGAAGGCTTAGCCAGTGATCTTGAAAACACCATTCTAAGCCGCGCACGGGAACTAAAGGTCCGGGCCAAGCCCGGGTAACGTACCCGTGATCGCATTCCTTAGGTATCTGGCCGAGTTCGTAATTCCTAAATCCTTCTTCCAAATGACTGCCGAGTAAAATCGCATGGCCCGCTATAACGCTCAAGAGACCGAAAAAAAATGGCAGACTTTTTGGGACGAGAACGCAATATTTGCGACCCCGGCCAGGTGCAACGATGAAAAATATTACATTCTCGAAATGTTTCCCTATCCGTCAGGCCGTATTCATATGGGCCACGTTCGGGTGTACACGTTGGGAGACGTGATCGCACGTTACAAAAAAGCGCAGGGTTTAGATGTTTTACATCCCATGGGATGGGACGCTTTTGGGATGCCGGCAGAGAATGCCGCAATAGAGCAGGGTGTCCATCCCTCTAAGTGGACATGGGACAATATCGCAACTATGCGCCGACAATTAAGATCGATGGGTTTATCCTACGACTGGTCTCGCGAGATAGCTACGTGTTCGCCCGATTATTACCAACACGAACAAACAATGTTTCTAGATTTACTGGAGGCTGACCTAGCGTACCGAAAAGAATCTTCGGTTAATTGGGACCCTGTCGACAACACGGTGCTCGCCAACGAACAGGTCATAGACGGGCGTGGCTGGCGCTCCGGTGCTTTGGTAGAACAACGTCTGCTCCCGCAGTGGATGTTCAGAATCACGGCGTATGCTGATGAACTTTTGGAAGGTTTGCCGACACTTGATCAATGGCCAGAGTCGGTCCGGACAATGCAAGAGAACTGGATCGGCCGCTCCGAGGGCATGCAGATTAATTTCTCTCTGAAAGGCCGTGACGACCATTTAACTATTTTCACAACTCGACACGACACTCTGTTTGGCGCGAGTTTCTGTGCTATTGCCCCAGATCACCCGTTGGCGAAGGAACTTGCCTCCAACAATCCCAAACTTGCCAATTTTATCGACGAATGCAGTCAGTTGGGCACCACTGAAGCAGCCTTGGAAAAAGCCGATAAGGTTGGTTTTGACACCGGGCTTGTCGCTCTACATCCTTTCAATAGGAAACGGGAACTGATTGTTTTCGTGGCTAATTTTGTGCTCATGAATTATGGAACTGGGGCGATTTTTGGATGCCCAGGCCACGACCAACGTGACCTAGACTTTGCCCGAAAATACGGCCTAGACGTTCTCCCGGTGGTTTGTCCCCACAGCTGCGCCGAGTCTGAGTTTATTGTAACCGACAAAGCCTTCACGGGGGACGGTAGGCTAATCAACTCAGAGTTCCTGAACGGTCTTTCTGTTAAAGATGCTCAGAGTGCTGCTGCCGAGCGCCTGGTACAGGAAAATCAAGGTGCAACCCACACCACTTATAGGTTACGCGATTGGGCCGTTTCCCGACAACGATATTGGGGATGTCCAATCCCGGTGCTGCATTGCCAAGAATGCGGAATAGTGCCGGTACCCCGAAACGAGCTGCCAGTCCTGCTACCGGAAGACGTCGAATTTGACAAACCTGGTAACCCTTTGGAACTACACCCGACGTGGAAATTCATTCGATGTCCCCGCTGTGGCTCTCCTGCCGTACGAGAGACAGACACTTTTGACACATTTGTCGATTCCTCCTGGTATTTCTGCCGCTACGCGTGCCCCGATGCTGAAACACCCTTGGATGCACACGCGCTCAATGCTTGGCTTCCTGTGGATCAATATGTTGGTGGCATAGAGCATGCTATTCTCCATCTGCTATATTCACGCTTTTTCATGCGCGCAATGCGCGCATGCGGCCATGTCGAGTTTGACGAACCTTTCACCGGATTGCTGGCGCAAGGCATGGTTTGCCACGAGACGTATAGTGATGCAAAAGGTTGGCTATTCCCCGAAGAAGTTGAGCCCAGCCAGGGAGGGGCGCTAGTGCGGCGCGACAATCAAGCGCCAGTAATCGTTGGTCGCTCCGAAAGTATGAGCAAATCGAAAAAGAATGTGGTTGACCCCGAAACTATCATTGGAACATACGGCGCCGATACTGCACGACTATTTATTTTATCAGATAGTCCCCCGGAACGAGACATCGAGTGGAGCGAGTCGGGTATCGATGGCGCATCCCGTTTTCTCCAGAGACTCTGGCGCATGGTGAATGAACCAAGGGTGCCTTTGGCCGCGAAAGACGCGCCCATGCCGAACAATGTAGAAGGTCCGTCTTTAGTGTTGCGTCGTGAGACCCACAGAGCAATTTCCGATGTTACTAATGATATTGAGAAATTTAGATTCAACCGAGCCGTCGCGCGGATCCGTGAACTAGCAAATATGATTGCCGGATTTGAATGTGACGATGAATGCGGATCAAGGGTTGTACGTGAAGCTTTGGAAACTTTGGTTCAACTAATGGGGCCGATGATGCCGCACATTGCAGAAGAAATGTGGCAGATGCTCGGCTACGAACCAAGTATCCTAAATTATCCTTGGCCGAAGCCCGACGTTGGCCTTATTGCCACAGAAACTGTAACTGTGGCGGTTCAGGTAAACGGAAAGTTACGCACAACCTTAACTTTGCGCGTGGACGCGGATCAGGGTGCTGCCAAAAGCCAGGCCCTAGCGGAACCGTCGGTAGTTGCTTCCATACGCGGCCGGGACATTCGCAAAATCATTATTGTTCCAAACCGTGTAATAAATGTGGTGGTTTAGCAGGATATTGGGGCTGCTCGTGCTATCTGCAGCCATTCCTGGGTGCGGGTTGCAACCTATTTATGGGGACCGGACAGGAGATGCTGTACTTACCCGATTGGCAGCGATTGAAATATCTCCAATGCGAGGTCTTCTTGGCGTTGAAATGTATAATCATTTGCGCGACAGCCTGTCACCAAGTGGCCAACCAGTATCCCCGACGTACCAATTGCAACTGGAATTCCAGACATATCGAGTGGCATTGATTACCGATTCGGATAGTCAGGTGCGCCGTTTCAACCTAGTAGTTGCAACAACCTATAATCTATTTGAAATCGAGTCCGGGAGTTTACTCGACTCTGGATCGTCCCGTGTCGTCACCAGTTATAACGTGATTAAAACAAATAACTTTGGTACGTCAATTGCCGAGCAGGAGGCACAACTTCGCGGTATCCGACAGGCCAGCCGGCAAATCGTCTGGACACTGACAGTATTTTTTAAACAGTTATTATCGGACACTACACAAAATTATGAAAATCGCGGCACGACAAGTTGAGTCTCTACTCGAAAACCCGGGCCCGAACCTGCGTGCGGCCCTGTTGTATGGTCCCGACCAGGGGTTGGTACGGGAACGAGCCGATAGAATAGCCCGCTCCATAGTACAAGATTTCTCGGACCCCTTCCGTATCTCTGACCTCTCTGTTGCCAACATCAAAGATAGTCCGGATCGACTCTTGGACGAAGCAGCAGCCCTATCCATGACGAGCGGCGCACGGATCGTGCGAGTGCGAGGCGTTACTGATGAGCAGGCGCCACTTTTTTCCGCTCTTCTTGATGTCGAACAACAGTTGTCACTAGTGATCGCTGAAGCTGGTGAATTGCGGTCCCGTTCACCACTGCGAATTCTGTTCGAGAAATTTGAACATGCTGCCGCTATCGCTTGTTATTTAGATGACGCAAGTGGAATAGACCATTTAATTGATGAGATCTGCCAAGCCCATAATCTCACAATCACGCCGGATGCTCGTCGTTATCTTCTGAACAATCTCGGGTCTGATCGTCTGGTGAGTCGCAGCGAACTCGACAAACTTGCACTTTACTTGGGTGAATCTCACCAAATAACCGTGTCCGTCGTTTCAGCTATTGTCGGCGACAACGGGGAGGCCACCTTGAATGGTTTTGCCATGGCAGTTGCCGGTGGTAATCACCGACAAGCGAGCCGCGCTCTTTCTCGGCTGAGGCTAGAAGGCATGACCCCAATACAGGCTATTCGTGGCATCCTACGTCACTTGCACCGAGTTCATCTAGTCACCACACTGGTCGCCTCAGGCGAAAGTATCGGTCGCGCTGTCAGTAGCCTTCGTCCGTCCGTCCATTTTTCTGATAACAAGGCCTTTCAACGACAAGCGCTTGCTTGGCCCGCAGAAAAATTGCGAAGAGCCATGAACATACTGCTCGATGCGGAAACTGAATGCAAAAGCCGGAGCAACATCGCCACCGTAATTGCAAACATGGCATTTTTACGAGTCATCAATGCAGCGCGGCAGCTAAAAATTCGATGACCGAGGTGCTGCTTGCTGATTTTGTAGTCTAGCGATTAACCGTTCTCGTTGTGACAGGTTTCGGTACGCGATACGCACGTCGCCACGATCGCCTTCACTACTGATCGTGACTTTAAACCCCAACAAAAGGCTGAGTTCTGCTTCTAGCTCCAGTGTGTCTGCGCTTTTGCCCTTACCCGATGCACTCCTGACGCGAAATTTGCTCACCAATTTTTCAGTTTGCCTTACATTAAGCTGTTGTTTTATAACGATTTTAGCCATTTCTACCGGATCTTTGGCAGCCAACAAGGCACGAGCGTGGCCAGCTTGCAAAGCGCCCTCCTCCAACCATTTTTGAACGGGCTCAGGTAAGTTAAGTAGCCGTACGGCATTCGCAACGTGGCTCCGACTCTTGCCAACTTGCCGTGCAATATTGTCTTGGGTTTCCCCGAAGTCATTGATTAAGCGCAAATATCCGCGCGCTTCCTCTATCGGACTGAGGTTCCGGCGCTGGATGTTTTCAATCAAGGCTATTTCAAGTGTTTCTCGGTCGCTTAACGTTCGAATCACCACCGGTACTTCGTGACACTGAGCCATTTGAGCGGCACGCCAGCGGCGCTCACCAGCAACAATTTGATATTGACCAACATGCGTCGGATCGGGCCGCACCAAAATAGGTTGGAGCACTCCCTTTTCCCGGACCGAGGCAGCCAACTCATCCAACTCCGTCGCATCGAAATATTTTCTGGGCTGTTGCGAGCCTCCCCGAATTAAATCGAGCGTTAGCGTTTGAAAGCCCCGCTCATTGCCGCCAATCAAACTCTCCGCGGTACTTTTGCCGAGCAAAGCGTCGAGGCCCTGTCCGAGACTATGTGTTTTCGAGCTCATGCTGCCGGAACCTCCGCTTCTCGCCGTCTAATTTCCTTTACAAGCTGCATGTAAGCGAGTGCACCGCTGGACCTGTGATCATAAAGCAGCACTGGCTTACCATGAGAAGGTGCTTCGGACACCCGCACGTTTCTTGGGATGACCGTATCGTACACTTTTGAACCAAAATGGGCCCGCACGTCTGCAGCGACCTCGGCCGACAATTTATTTCGCTGATCATACATGGTCAGAAGTACACCCTTGATCTCAAGATTGGGATTGAAGTTTGCCCGCACTCGCTCAACCGTACGCGTTAACTGGGATAAACCTTCGAGTGCAAAAAACTCGCACTGCAGGGGAATCAACAGCGCGTCGACTGCAGCCATAGCGTTTAGGGTGAGGATCCCCAATGACGGTGGGCAATCAATCAGCAACTCATCATAAAACTCGGTGATGCCCGCAAGCCTATCACGAAGACGAAAAGCTCGGTCTGGCTTATCTACGAGTTCCAATTCAGCGCCTGTCAAATTGATATCCGACGGCACCAAATATAACCCTGGCACTTCGGTTGACATAGCTGCCTGGTCAACGGTCACCGCGCCCATTAGAACGTCATAAGCAGTGTGAATCCGTTTTCTGGGCGGAACACCAAGGCCAGTACTCGCGTTTCCTTGGGGATCAAGATCGATAACCAATACCCTCCGGTCTAGCGCCGCAAGGCCAGTCGCTAGATTGATAGCCGTCGTTGTTTTGCCCACGCCGCCTTTTTGGTTGGCGATGGCGATACGATGCGCCCTTTTCGGGGCATATTGCGTTTGACTATCAGCTGTCATTGGCGCGCATTAGTTCTCGTAACTCTAACACAATCCCGCTCGGGTCCGTGCGGCTCTGGTGTCTATGCACTCGCATTGTCCAGTCTTTAGCCGCTTGGGTCAATTCTCGTTCGAACGATCCGCCCTTATGGAGCAGCGCCACGCCCCCAGGCTTCAACCAACGACGCACGTACCCCAAGAGCTTAGATAAGGGAGCTACGGCGCGTGCAGTCACGACGTCTGCCAATACTGGTGCAGAAACTTTTTCAAATCTAGCGTTGGTTATCCGAGCGGGCGTTCCTGTTACGCGCGCTACTTCGGCCAAAAAGGAACACTTCCGCTTATTACTTTCGAGCAACTCCACACCCGACTGTCCCATAATGGATAGAACCATGCCAGGAAAGCCGGCACCGCTGCCTAAATCGACAAGACGGCGGGTTTTCGGGTGACACAATTCTCTCAACTGGGCAGAATCAAAAAAATGACGGTGCCACAAATCATCAAGACTACCCCTTCCTATCAAATTTATTTGTTGCTGCCACCGACGCAAACATTCTGCATACGCTTCAAGTTTCAATAATGTTTCACGTGAAACACCGGTTCTAACTTGAAAGTCCTTTGACCCAAAATTGCCAGATATCATTTGCGCCGGTATCGCCGGTTACTGAGGGTGGGTTGCTGTGGCTTGTCGGCGCAGATGCACCATGAGCGCCGTCAACGCCGCAGGCGTGACCCCTGGAATACGTGCAGCACCTGCAATTGTGGTGGGGCGGGCTTCCGACAGTTTCTCTTGTGCTTCGCGAGAAAGGCTATTCACCTCAATATAGTCTATTTCGTTGGGTATCTTGTGGTCACAGTCCCTGCGATAAGCGTCGATATCAGCTTCTTGGCGCGCCAGGTAACATGCATATTGAGCTTCAATCTGCACCTGATCGCCAATTTCAGCCGATATCTGGCGGAGTTCCGGCCATATCGATGACAGCCGTCCCAAATTTATTCCTGGGTAACCTAACAATTCCGTCGCCCGACGGGCCACACCGTCTGAACGAACCCGCAGACCATGGTTTTGGGCTTGAGCCGGGGTCAATGATCGGGTCTCCAAAAGCTTCCGGGCTGAGCAAAGCGCTTCTTTTTTGGCACTGAAGCGGGCCGAACGCGTGCCGCTGACGCAGCCTGCGCCAATCCCACTTTCAGTAAGGCGGACATCGGCGTTATCAGGCCGAAGTCGCAGACGATATTCTGCCCGTGACGTAAACATGCGATATGGCTCACTTGCTCCCAAAGTGACTAGGTCATCAATCATAACCCCAATTAGGGCATCCGCTCGATCGAGGATCAGTGGCTCCTGCTTTGCTGCCGCGCGAGCAGCATTTAAGCCTGCCAGAAGCCCCTGGGCCGCAGCTTCTTCATACCCGGTAGTCCCATTAATTTGCCCAGCGAAATATAGCCCCGGGACCCGTTGGGTTTCTAGGCTCGGCCGCAATTCCCGCGGATCGACAAAATCATACTCGATTGCATATCCTGGTCGCCGAAGTTCGGCGTGCTCAAGCCCGGGGATGCTTCGCACCATCGCAGTTTGTACGTCGCGCGGCAACGAGGTCGAAATCCCGTTAGGGTAAACGGTATCATCGTTTAGTCCTTCTGGCTCTAGAAATATCTGATGGCGACCACGATCAGCAAAGCGTACCACCTTGTCCTCGATAGATGGGCAATATCGTGGTCCAGGGCTCCCGATAGCGCCCGAGTACATGGGAGCCTTATGCAAATTGACTCGGATGATCTGATGGGTGGCTTCGGTCGTGCCGGTTACATGGCAGACGACTTGTGGGATCGCAATTTTCGACGTCAGATAGGAAAATGGGCGCGGTGGATCATCGCCATGCTGGGCGATTAGCTGGCTATAATCTATTGAGTTTCCCGCGAGACGTGGTGGGGTACCCGTCTTAAGGCGCCCCAACCGAAACTTAAGCCCCCTAAAAGTCGTAGACAGGCCTACCGCTGGGGAATCCCCGGCTCTCCCGGCAGCAATTTTTTCTTCTCCAATATGTATGAGCCCGCCCAAAAACGTGCCAGTTGTTATTACAATCTTCGCCGCAGATAGTTGAGTACCATTCCCACACACTACACCTGACAAACGGCCAAAACGATCAAACTTCAGATCCTCTACCCCTCCTGCCAGTACGGTCAGATTTTTCTGACCAAATAATAAGTTTTGTATGGCGGATCGGTATAGCCTTCTATCCATTTGAGCCCGCGGGCCCCTTACCGCGGGCCCTTTGCTGGCATTGAGAACCCGAAACTGAATACCAGCAATGTCTGCCGCCCTGCCCATCAAACCGTCTAATGCATCGATTTCCCGGACCAACGTCCCCTTTGCCACCCCTCCAATGGCTGGATTACACGACATTTCCCCAATTGTCGCTAATTTATGGGTAAGTAATAGGGTTTTAGCCCCGAC
>PTKD01000024.1 GCA_002938115.1 Alphaproteobacteria bacterium MarineAlpha9_Bin7
AACAGTGCGAATAGCCACGAGGTCACCAGAGGCCAAAAACGACATAGGGCGGGCGCGCCCTAAAATATCCCCGCTTTCGCACACCGGCCCCACAATATCGACAAGTTCGCGCGCTGCCTCGGCTGGTGCCTCACGTACAGGGTCTATCCGGTGCCAAGCCTCGTAGAGTGCCGGCCGCAAGAGATCGTTCATTGCCGCGTCAATGACTACGAATCGACGCTGGGCGGACTCTTTTACCTCGATCACCCGCGACAACAAGATCCCAGCATCGGCGACCAGTGCCCGACCAGGTTCGAATATTAATTGGCAGCCCAGCCTACCAAATACCTTATCCACAAGAGCAGCATAGGAGGAAATCGTGGGTGGCTGTTCATCAAAATATCGAACCCCAAGACCACCCCCTAGATCAATTTGGGAGATATTATGGCCGTCTTCACGTAGCACTTTGATCAAACCAGCCAGGCGCACAAAGGCTTCCTCAAATGGCTCGAGATCGGTCAACTGTGATCCGATATGTAAATCCACCCCTACCACTGTAATCCCGGGCATCTCTTGGGCCAACTTATAGAGACCACGGGCTTCCGAAATTGGCACACCAAACTTATCCGCCTTGCGCCCCGTCGCAATTTTCTCGTGGGTCTTGGCATCAACATCCGGGTTGACCCGAAATGCTATTCGCGCGCTCAAGTTTTGTTTTGCTGCTATATCCGAGAGGGACCTTAGCTGTGCTTTCGACTCCAAATTGAATTGGTGCACCTGAGCAGAAAGCCCCGCAGCTAACTCCACGTCAGTCTTGCCCACGCCTGCGAAAACAATGCGTGAGCCCGGGATACCAGCCGCTAATGCCCGACGAAGTTCCCCTTCCGAAACCACGTCAGCACCGGCACCAAAATCCGAAAGAGTGGTAACTACAGCTTGGTTCGCGTTTGCCTTGACAGAGTAGGCAATCAACGCATCTCGATCAGCGAAAGCCTCGGAAAACTCCTGGTAACTAGCTTTCAGTACAGCATGGGAATAGCAATAAACAGGAGTGCCAAACTCCTCAGCAATATGCTCGAGCGGAACGGCTTCCGCACACAACTTCCCATTATGATATTCGAACCCAACCATGATGGTTACCGGCTTCCGCGAATTTCAGACTCTTCATATACGGGCGCTACCAAGGGTCCTTTGCGACCACATGCGGCTAGATCGGCCAAAAGAACCACCAAAAACGACAATGTCAACACGGCGTGCCACCGGCTGTAACGGTTCATAGATAACGTGCCTTTGCTGCAGCTAGGGCTTCACGAACCCTTACCCGAGAAGTTCCCCCCTGACTCACACGACTGGCCACCGCATTATCGACGCTCAATATGTCAAATACAGATTCGTTGACGCTTGGCTCAATTTTTTGCATTTCAACTAATGGCAAGTCCTCTAAAACACAACCAGACTCTCTCGCAAGGCACACTATTGCACCGGCAGAATCATAAGCATCCCGAAAAGCTAAGCCACCAACGCGCACTAACCAATCCGCCAAGTCAGTCGCCGTAGAGTAGTCTGCCCCTGCACACTCTCTCATGCGTTTCTTGTCAACCTCAAGCGCACCAAACATGCCGGCCATGGCATGGACACAAAGCAACAACGTGTCGAGAGAATCAAAGGTTGGCTCCTTGTCTTCTTGCAGATCTTTTGCGTAAGCCAGCGGCAGGCCCTTGATAATTATCAATAACGAATTGAGGGCTCCGATGATCCGCCCCGTCTTGGCACGAACGAGTTCAGCTGCGTCAGGATTGCGCTTCTGCGGCATGATAGAAGATCCAGTCGAAAACTCGTCTGGCAAACGCACAAAAGCGAAGGCCGGACTTGACCATAGGACCAACTCCTCGGCAAGGCGAGATAAGTGCACAGCCGAAATCGCTGAGACACTAAGCGCCTCCAGAGCAAAATCTCGGTCCGAAACAGAATCGATCGAATTTGCAGTTGGTCGATCAAACCCCAGCGCTGAGGCGGTAGCTCCTCGATCGATGTCGAACGAGGTACCAGCTAACGCCACAGACCCGAGTGGACATTCATTGAGACGAGTACGCGCATCTTTCATCCGATCTCGGTCCCGCCCAAACATTTCGACATACGCCAACAGGTAATGTGCAAAAGTTACCGGCTGGGCCGGTTGCGAATGAGTGAAACCCGGCATCACAGTTTCAACATGATCCTCAGCAAGCTCAATCAAAACTACATGTAGATCTCGAAGTGCCTGATCCAGCCCGTCCAGTGCGTCACGCACCCACAAACGTAAATCTGTAGCCACCTGATCATTGCGCGATCGAGCCGTGTGCAATCGCTTTCCCGGCTCACCAATCAACTCGGTTAACCGCGCCTCTACATGCATGTGAATGTCCTCAAGTGCCGGGTCAAACTGCATTGCGCCGGCCTCAATTTCGGCGCGAACCAGCTCCAGGCCGTTTTCTATAGCCTCACCATCACTCGGAGACAAAATGCCCTGCGCCACCAGCATCCGGCAATGTGCCTTTGAACCAGCGATATCGTGGGCGTATAGCCTCCAATCAACATCAATCGAGGCATTAATTTTGTTCATAATATCGGCCGTACCGCCTTCGAAGTGGTGACGAAGCAGACCTTCGCTATTTTTCTGTGCGGATGGCTTCTCAGTCATGTTATGCAACTCTATTTAGCAACAGCAAAAATGCGGTATGCAAGATATATGTCAAGCAATCTGAGTTGGCGAACTGCTTCGGCTCTAGGTGCGGTAATTTCGATAACCGCCATTGTTGCTTTTTGGCTAACGCAATCAACCCCACCTAAAGCCCCGGGTCAAGCTGCTCTCGTACCCCCAAAAGGCTTTTCGCTGGAATTACACGATACGGCGCGAGCTGTCCCCTCACTTACTATTACGGACCGGGATGGCAACTCCGTCGAACTTGCCAACTTTATGGACAAAGTGGTGCTATTAAATTTATGGGCCACCTGGTGTGCGCCATGCGTTCGGGAACTTCCCGCACTCGATCGATTGCAAAAAGCCATGGAAGGGAGCGATCTCGTGATAGTGGCGCTCAGCTTAGACAGAGGGGGATTGGCAGACGTGAACCCTTTTTGGACGCGCACAAAATTGGCTCATTTAGAGATCTACATCGATCCGACTATGGGCGCTGGTCAAGTGGTCGGCGCCCGCGGCCTGCCGACCACACTTCTAATTAGCCGCAACGGAATGGAAATAGCACGACTCGAAGGCCCCGCAGAGTGGGATTCAGAGGAGATAATTGCCTATCTTACGATTCTGGCTGCGGCCGACTAAAGACTGCAATACTCAAGTCTCACCCAGCCGTTTCGCCGCCGCCTCGATAGCATCACCGAGTGCAACGTGATCATGGACTACCTTAAAATCGGGATACCTGGGAGCCATATTTGCGGGCGGGCGGAACAGAATTCCTGCGTCAGCCTGAGTAAGCATTGAAATATCGTTGTGAGAATCCCCGGCAGCTATGACTTTTAGATTTAGACCCTGAAAGGCAACAACGGCGCATCGCTTGGGGTCCTCCTGTCGGAGCTGGTATCCAATCATACGGTCTTCCTCTAACTCTAAACGGTGACAGAGCAAGGTTGGCCAGCCAAGAACCCCCATCAAGGGTGTAACCAATTCGTAAAAAGTGTCTGAAAGAATAACAATTTGGAATTGGGATCGCAGGCGCTCCAGAAAAGAGACAGCCCCTTCTAGAGGGGTCATTTCCGCAACAACCGCCTGCAAGTCACTAATTTTTAAATCGTAATCATCGAGCAAACGCATTCGGCTGCGCATTAGATCATGGTAATCGGGGTTGTCACGTGTCGTCTGCCGAAGCTCGTCGATTCCAGTACGTTCAGCAAGCCCAATCCAAATCTCGGGGACCAACACTCCTTCAAGGTCTAGACAAACAAGATTCACAGCACCTCCATGGCCAAGCCCTATTGGCTCGCTGTTCATAGAAAAACCCACAAATAGCAATTTCCAGTACCGCACAACCTCCCTTTGTATCGCCGACAAACTAATAAGGGGAAAGAAGGTAACGTTCCAGTCTCTTGCGCCTTTGCCCCTATCTATCGGAAGGAAAGATTGGGCTGAGCAGCATGTGTTCGATTAAGGCAAAGTAACCCGACCACCCGAAGCGATGTAACACTGCCCGGTGGTATAACTAGATCTCTCCGACAGAAGAAACGCTGCCAATTCCGCGATTTCCTCCGCCCTGCCAAGACGTTTCATTGGCGTCGCCTCTGCGATCGCTTGTCGCTGTGACGGTGTCATTATTTGCATCATGTCGGTTTCGATCAACCCTGGAGCAATACTATTGATCCGGACGGATGGCGCTAAGTCCTCTGAAAGATTACGTGCAAACGCAATTACCGCGGCCTTAGACGCGCTGTACGCTGCCTGCGCCGGCCTCGGCCTCAGAGCCGCAATGGAGGCGATGCACACTATTCTGCCAAACCCGCGCGCGCGCATCCCTTTGGTAACTGACACAAGCGGAAGATAGGTGCCATCTACATTTACAGACATCATCTGTTTAAATGAATCGTAGTCCAGTTGATCCGGCGGCTCTACCTTGGCTATTCCGGCATTGGTTACCAGCAACTCAATAGGACCCAAATCTTGTTCCGTTTTTTTCACCATCTCGGCAACCTCTTTGGGCTCAGCAACGTTTGCTTGGACCAATATCCCGTCAGTTCCAGATGAGTTCACCACCTCAAGCGTTGCGCGTGCGGCATCTTCGGCCTGCTGGTAATTAATCGCTATCCGGGCACCACCAGTCGCTAGACGCTCACAAATAGCCCGCCCAATTCCTCGTGAACCTCCGGTAACCAGTGCCACGCGGCCCTGAAATTCAGTATCAACCATTTCTGGCCTCCCCAGGTGTTTGGCTGCAACCTAACTGGCTTTAAAATGTTTTGCGAGTAGATGAGCCGACAGCCCTCAGGAATACCAGCATATGAAAAACATTGCGTATAACTGCAGGAAGGGCGTTAAGTAAAATTACCAATACCAAAATCGGAACAGCCCATGAGCGAATTTCTAATCGGCAACATAGAAATTACCAGAATCATCGAATTGGAAGGACCGGATTTCGCACCATTCGAATTTTTCCCTGACTGCACGCCAGAGATGCTTGAACCACATTTGGACTGGCTACAGCCGCGCTTCCTCGATCCGACGAATGGCAAACTGGTATTTGCGATTCAAAGCTACTTGCTCCGGACCAATCACCACACCATCCTGATAGATTCTTGCGTGGGTGAAGACAAGGAGCGGGCCCGCTTCCCTACCTGGAATCTCCGTAAAAATACGAATTACCTCGCAAAACTTGCCAGAGCGGGAACCTCACCAGAGTCAATCGACTATGTCTTATGCACACATCTGCACGCGGATCACGTAGGTTGGAATACTCGTCTAATTAACGGCCAATGGGTCCCGACATTCCCAAATGCCCGTTACCTATTCGCACGTGATGAACAAGAATTTTGGCAATCCAAATTTGCCAAAGATCCACACAAATACGATGATGGCTGTTACCAAGATAGTGTCCTGCCCGTCATGGATTCCGGGCAAGCATTGATCGTCGACCAAGACCACGTGCTAGATGATCAAATCTGGCTAGAGCCTTCGCCAGGCCATACTCCAGGTCATGTCAGCATTCGCGCCCGGTCAGGAGATTCAGAAGCCGTGTTTTCGGGAGACCTTATGCATAGCGTGCTTCAATGCGTCTATCCCGAACTTGTCTCGCGCGCATGCTTCGATAAACCGCTCGCACGCCAAACACGGCTCGACTTTCTTGAACGTTACTGTGACCGCCCTGTACAGGTGATGACTGCTCATTTCCCTTCTCCCTCATCTGGACATATCCACCGGCACGGTGGTGACGGCTATCGGTTCGAATATTTTGGCGAGGCCTAGAACTCTCGCTCTTTAGGCCGTATGCCCGGTGGTATATAATTTGTTGGACAATATGGAACGAGCGGCTCCGGGCACCATATCAGTGCTAGCTTGTAACCGAGGACTAGCGCTACGCCGCGCACCTTGGTAGGTTCGCAATCCTTCGGGGCAGATTCCCCATAACCCGTCATCATTTTGTAGGTACATAGTAGGCAATGGACTATAAGGCCCCAAATTCAATCGACGAAGCTGTCAAGCTGTTGGCAGAAGCCAAGGGCGCAGCTCGCGTATTAGCGGGCGGTACGGATTTGCTGGTTCAAATTCGAGCTGGCCTCGCCAAACCTCCACTGGTTGTGGATGTGAAAAATATTCCAGAGCTGCGGAAAATTTCCACCGATAGTGACGGTATTCATATCGGAGCCGCCGTTAGCGGCGCAGAACTGGGCGAGCATGACGAGGTAAAGGCTGCATGGCCGGGAGTCGTAGAAGCTACGGAACTTATTGGCTCCACTCAAATTCAAGGTCGCGCGTCATTAGGTGGCAATTTATGCAATGCGTCACCAGCTGCGGACACTGTTCCAGCATTAGTGGCAGCGGGCGCAATTTGTATTATTGCGGGGCCAGATGGCCAACGAGAAGCAGCAGTGGAACACGTCGCCACTGGACCAGGTCAAACAACACTGAAAAACGGGGAGTTCGTCACGGAATTTAGACTACCAAAAAAACTACCCCGGTCAGCAGACGCCTACTTGCGGTTCATCCCACGTACGGAGATGGACATAGCCGTCGTTGGCGCCGGTGTGTATCTGACACTTGACGAAAAGGGTGTCTGTCAACAAGCTCGAGTGGCCCTGGGAGCGGTAGCGCCCACGGTACTCTTGGTCGGGGACGGCTCCAAAGCGATTGTCGGCTCAAGCTTGGACGATGCGGCGCTCGACAGGCTGAAAGCCGCAGCTAGTGCAGCTTGCAATCCAATAGATGACAAACGGGGAACCGTTGAATTCAGGGTCAGCGTAGCCGGCGTGCTTGCCAAACGGGCGGCACTTATCGCCAAACAACGTGCGGAGGTTAACTAATGCCGAGACAACATGTGACGACTGAGGTCAACGGCGAGCCGCAAGATTTTTTATGCGAGCCACAGGAAACACTTCTCGACGTGTTACGAGATGAACTACACCTTACTGGCACCAAGGAAGGATGTTCATCGGGTGATTGCGGGGCCTGCAGTATTATGGTCGATGGTCGCTTGGTTTGCGCCTGTCTGATGTTTGGTGTTGAGGCGCAAGGAAAGACAATCGAAACCATCGAAGGTATGGCTGAAGGCGACAAACTACATCCTTTGCAAACTAAATTTCTCGAGGAAGCAGCCCTGCAATGTGGTTTCTGCACACCAGGGTTTCTTGTGGCAGCGAAGGCCTTGCTGGAGCGCAACAGCGACCCAACGGAAACCGAGGTTCGCTACTGGCTGGCCGGAAACCTATGCAGGTGCACCGGATACGACAAGATTGTCCGCGCAGTTATGGATGTCGCGGCAGAGACCAGGGAAACGTAAAGATGAAAAACGAGACGCAAGAGTTTAAATGGGTGGGTAAACGGCCAATTCGTCCCGACGGTGTTGATAAGGTCACAGGCCGGGCCAAATTCGGTGCAGACATGCACCTCCCAGGCATGTTGATAGGACGTGTTCTGAGAAGCCCCCATGCCCACGCCCGTATCCGCTCGATTGATACAACGAAGGCAGCATCCCTGCCGGGTGTAAAAGCGGTCGTTACAGGCAGCGATTTCCCACCACCACCTCCGCCCGTATGGCAAGCTGCTGGCGAAGTGCCAGTCAACTTCCGTGATTTGGCCCGGAATGTAATGGCGCGTGATAAGGCGCTATATGACGGCCACGCAGTCGCCGCGGTGGCAGCAACTAGCGCGGCAATCGCTGAGGAAGCAATCGACCTCATTGAAGTTGATTACGAGGTCTTGCCGCATGTTATCGATGTCAAAGCAGCAATGAAACCAGATGCTCCGTTGCTCCACGATGACCTCTTTACCGACGGCGTTTCGCCGAAGCCCGACAAACCATCCAATATCGCGAAGCGCATGGAGTTTGCCGTTGGCGATATCGAAGCTGGATTTTCCAAAGCTGACGTGGTGATAGAACGCGAATTCACAACCAAGCCGGTCCATCAAGGATACATCGAGCCACACGCTTGCGTCGTTGATTCTTCCGAAGATGGAAGACTCTTTATCCATTGCAGCAGCCAGGGCCAGTTTATGGTCCGCCAATTTTGCGCACGCGTTCTCGATGTCGAAATTTCAAAAGTGACGGTGGTGCCAGCCGAGATTGGCGGCGGATTTGGGGGGAAAACCACTGTTTATCTTGAGCCTACCGCAGGGCTGCTTTCTCGAATCACGGGGCGACCAGTAAAAATGGTCATGAGCCGAACAGAAGTATTTCGTGCAAGCGGCCCCACCTCAGGCGGGGCCAC
This sequence comes from Alphaproteobacteria bacterium MarineAlpha9_Bin7, assembly GCA_002938115.1. Classification (GTDB taxonomy): domain Bacteria; phylum Pseudomonadota; class Alphaproteobacteria; order UBA7887; family UBA7887. The sequence goes on from PTKD01000024.1 coordinate 8,386, forward strand.
CAAAATTAAGATTGGCGCTACCAAGGATGGGACTATTACTGCAGCTCAAGCGACACTAGCTTATCAAGCCGGTGCATTTCCGGGCTCACCGATCGGTCCAGGATGTATGTGCGCATTTGCGCCTTATAACATCCAAAACGTTAATGTGGTCGGACATGATGTGGTTGTAAATCGCCCCAAGGTTGCAGCCTATCGGGCCCCAGGCGCTCCCATTTCCGAGTTTGGCGTCGAATGTGTCATCGATGAAATTGCCGAAAAACTTAGCATAGACCCAATTGCACTTCGCGAGAAAAACGCCGCACGCCAAGGCACCAAAGCATATTATGGCCCCACTTTTGGACCAATCGGCTTTGTCGAAACTCTGGAGGCAGCAAAACAACACCCACACTATTCAGCCCCACTCGGAGAAAACCAAGGGCGAGGGGTAGCTTCCGGATTTTGGTTTAATATAGGCGGTGATTCTAGTGCGAGTGTACACATCAACGAGGATGGCACCGCAACAGTTATAGAGGGTAATCCAGACATCGGTGGCAGCCGCGCATCTCTGGCGCAAATGGCAGCCGAGGTGTTAGGGATCGACTACGACAAAATACGCATCACGGTCGCGGATACCAGTTCGGTTGGCTACAACTTTCTGACAGGAGGAAGTCGGGTCACCTTCGCGAGCGGCAAAGCAGTTATAGAGGCTGCCAATGGTGCCATTTCGGAATTATGCGCCCGCGCAGCCAAACTATGGGAGATTGATGCAGACGCGGTGGAGTGGGTCGACGGAGAAGCGCGCCCGGCGGGAGATAACGCAGGAGATTTTGAGCCAATGCCATTAAGCACCATCGCCGGTGCTTCCGGCAAAACTGGTGGGCCAATCAGCGGCCACGCTTCGCTGAACGTAAAGGGCGCCGGACCAGGCTTCGGGACACATATTTGCGATGTGGAGGTTGACCAAGAAACGGGCAGAGTGTCGGTCATTCGTTACACCGCCGTCCAGGACGTGGGACGCGCGATTCACCCGGGCTACGTCGAAGGACAGCTTCAGGGCGGCGTGGCTCAGGGCGTAGGATGGGCTTTAAATGAAGAGTATATTTACGATAAGGATGGACGACTCGATAACCCTGGTTTTCTTGATTACCGAGTGCCAGTGGCATCAGATCTACCAATGATTGATACAGTATTGGTAGAAGTGCCCAATCCCAACCATCCCTACGGGGTTCGCGGGGTGGGTGAGGTGCCAATCATTCCACCGATGGCGGCGGTAGCTAATGCCATCTCTGACGCGCTAGGAGTCCGATTGAAAGACCTCCCGATGTCTCCGCCAAAAGTCTTAGCGAGCCTCAGCAACGGGGGCAGTAGGACACCCTCTTAAAGATGGCTAAAGTTGTAATTCCCGCCGGTTTGAGTCAACAATTTACTGGCGGGAAGTCGGAATTTGAAATTAATGCAAAGACTGTACGAGCCGTTATTCGTTGCCTAGACAAGGATTTCCCTGGAATAGGTAAGGCTATAGAGATCGACATGGCCGTGGCCGTCGACGGGGAAATATATCACGACCCTCTCCTAGAATCCGTTGCTCCGGACAGTGAGGTTTATTTCTTACCCCGCATTGGTGGCGGCTAAATTTTCCGTTAGCCCTATTTTTTCGCGGCCAAAAACGCGGGGTGGTTTCCGGAATTATGCGGCCGACTTCCAGCCCACATACAGACAGAAAGTTGACCCATTGCCATCCTTTTTTGGTGCCGATTAGATCAGCGCGACCCAAAAACTTTTCGAGGGTAAAAAACAGCCAACCCAAGACGCATACTCAGCCGTCAATGTAACGAACTGTAATGCAGTGATACTTCCTAGGCAGCGTCTGAAAATACCACCTTAGACGGTTCAGATAGGATTTCCATCCGATCCTCACCACGCACTTCTTCAAGTAACGGAGTAGACACCTCAATCTCTGCCAACTTTAAAGTATTGCGAATCCTCACGATCCGAGCATCCTCCGGCTGCACACCAATCAGAGTCTTCACCGCCAGCCGAACCGCGTCCCGACCTGTTTTCATTGGAATCGGAATTCGCGCACCTTCCAAATAGGTGCTGGTCACTGTGTTCGCATAAGTCGCAGCAAAGTCGACACGGCCCAAAAGACGGTGAGTTATTACATCGGCCGAACCGATACCGGTCGCATTCCCCTTCGTCGCATCTGTGACATCAAGGATTACCATTTTTTTAACTCGGGGCAACTCGAAGCCAGGAGAATTTCGATGCCCAGTGACATTGGGATCGCAGCCGGCCCCACTAATCTCTTTACCGATTTCATCAATAACTAGCACATCGATATCATCGATATAGATTCTCGCCATCAACTCCTTGGCGCGAGACTGCAACGCCGGCTCCCGTGCAAACAGCGTCTCTGCAGGCATTGCTTCAACAATCGCTGTATCGTCGTGCGCATCCTCAACCATTCCCACTCCAAAAAGAAACGGTATATGTTCCATCAGAGCGCCTGCCGCACGAGGCAACACCTCCCCGAAATTTTCCATTGGATGGCCGCCATGTATTGCGGTCGCTCCGTTAATCTTACCCATCCCGATGATCATCATCTTGATCACACCGCTTTCCACCGGTCCTCGAAAACTGGTGTGCGGCTTAACACGATTTATCAGAACTACGCCGTCCGCCTCGTGTGCGAAGCGATCCATATGGATGGCCGTACCATCATCAAGCTCCGTAACCAAAATCGTGTCCATGGTTGCCCGAACCGGAGCTCCGACGGCAGATTCTGTCACGCCATATCCAGCAAGAAGCGCAGCCTGCGCATCAGCGGTACCCCCCGCGTGACTCCCCATGGCAGGGAAAACAAAGGGGTCGGCGCCCTGGGCCTTTAACGAGCCAATTAGTGCGCGCACTGCTACATCAATATTTGCTACGCCACGGCTACCAACACCCACGGCAATTTTAGCGCCGGGTTTGACCTTGGCCATTATTTCTGGACGAGCAAGTTCATCTGTTACAGCTTTGGCGACGTCGTCGACGCCATGGTGCTCGAACAATTGTCGCACACGTGCCATTTGCGGTAGCTCAAATCCAAGGCCGCCCGCAATATTAAATTGAAGGTCTTCACGCACGATCTTCGCCCTTCCCTTTGTACATCTACCCACCCCAGCGAGAATGCGGCAGGATTCCGTTTCTATCCTAGCATAATCCCGCGATCCAGAGAAAACCAATGTCGGACTCCGTGCGCCGGACCTGTTCGGGCATGAGCCCAGTCAGTTTCCATCATTCACTTTCTGTACGCGCTGATTACGGAGTTCCGATCGACGGACTTTGCCGGCATCATCACGCAGTGAATACGTAACAAATTCATATGTTCGCGGCGTTTTATATCGGACCAGCTGCTTCTCTAGAAAGCCCCTCAGTTCGCCCTCTTCAACCAGAACAGGCCAGTTATCACGAACCTGAACGATGGCATGAACAATCTGACCGAGATCCTCGTCAGGTAAACCGATAGCGACCGCCGTATCAACCGCAGGGTGCTCAGCAAGGACAGCCTCAATTTCAGCTGGGTAGATATTTGCACCACCAGAAATGATTAAATCAGTTCGCCGATCAGCCAGATACAAGTAACCGTCCTCATCAAGCCACCCCATGTCACCCAGTGTTTCCCATCCACCATCAACCATTTTCGCCTCTGCTCCGATATAATGGTATGTGGTGCCTGGGCCAGTCCCCGGCATCAGGTATACTTCCCCTATTTCCCTGGGTTCACAATCTTCACCTTTGGTATTTAGGACACGAACTTTCGCTTCCCTAATAAATTTTCCAACCGATCCCTTATGTTGCAACCAATCATCTCCTCTGATCCAAGTAGCACCTGTTCCTTCGGTTCCGCCATAGAGCTCATAAACACGATCCGCACCAAGCCACTCAATCCACGCTTCCTTTAACCAAACCGGCATAGGGGAAGCGACATGTCCGACCACTTTAAGGCTGGATAAATCAAATTTATTCCGGATCCCCTCAGGCAAACGCCAGATCCGATGCATCATGGTGGGAACCATCATAACCCAGCTGGGCCGGAATTTTTCCACCAGCTGCAGTGTCTCCAACGCATCAAACCGAGACAAGCCGACCACGTGATTCCCTCGAAACAAACCATGGTGCGCCATCATAAAGGGCGCATTATGGTAGAGTGGTCCTGGGTTCAGTACACAGGCTCTCTGCGGCATATCGAGCAGCCAGTCCGTGGGGTCGATTTCAGATGGGGCGTGATCAACGATAATCTTAGGGCGCCCAGTTGACCCACCACTCGACATCGCCTTCCAGTGTTTGGCTACAAGGGGAGGAAGCGGCGTGTCCGGATATTTTTGAAGGTCGCATCCAACACCTATCGATGGGTGGCCGGAAATACTAAGAGAGTCCGCACCAATAACTGTTGTCGGTTTAAGCAACTCAAGAATCGCCTTTAGTTCCATCATTGGCAATCTGGGAGACACAACGTGTGGAGTTGCCCCAAGCTTCCATAGGGAGAAACACACTTCATGAAACAGGGTGCTATTTTCCAGTGCCACGGTGACAAAATCGTTGGGCGACACACCGTGGTCCTTCAGCATTCGTGCGCGACGGTTAGAACGACTTTCGAGTTCGGACCACGTGACTTGACCGTCCGGGTAGGTCAAACATGGCTCGTCGGGACCAAACAAGTCCGCATAATGTGATGGGACCAACCCCAAAGAAATCGTTGCCATAGATATCCTCAACACACAACATTCTGACTTCTGGCCCACCAAACTCGCTTGATCATGCCACTTCCCGAAGCAAATCCATTATTTGCTCAAGCATCTCCAGCTGAGCCTTCGTACCGTCCGCATCCAGCCGAAAGGTTAGCGAATTGATACCAGCATCTTTGTAGAGTCTAAATCTCTCAGACACCATTTGAGGCGTCCCCAGGGCCCCAAACCGGGTAACCATAGCATCTGGAACACGTCGCGCAGCCTCTTCTCGTTTCCCGGCTAACCAAAGCGCCTGAATTGCTTTTGCATCATCACCAAACCCCGCGCGTCCATATGCATCATTGTAAAAATTTGTGATTGCCGAACCCATCGCACCCATACTGAATGCTACGCCCGGTCGACGCGCCTCAATCATTCCCTCGACATCTTCGCCGATCGAAACAGGGCAGGCGACGTTAAGCTCGATGTCCCCTAGGGACCGACCGGCCCGCTCTGCTCCGGCTCGAATATGCGCCAGATGAGCCTCCGCATGGTCTGGGGAAAACGACGTGCCTAGCCAACCGTCTGCTGCGGCCCCAGTGTATTCGAGAGACCTCGGCGCCAGTGTGGCAAGAAAAATTGGTACCTTCGTTGGAGGAAAATCAAGCCGGATAGCTTTCCCTTCACCTCCCGCTTTAGGAAGTGTGTGCCGCTTGCCTTGATAGGATATCTTTTCCCCCTTAAACCCCATTCGCACTATTTCCACCGTTTCGCGTAACCGAGTTAACGGCAGATCGTAAGGAACACCGTGCAAACCTTCGACAACCTGTGGCCCACTTACACCCAGGCCCAAGGTAAATCTACCATCACTCAATGCCTGCAACGAAAGCGCCGTCATTGCGATCATCGAAGGCACCCGGGCGCTAATTTGCATAATGCCCGTCCCAAGGCCGATCCGATCAGTCTGGCCAGCTAAAAACGCCAAAGATGTCGCTGCGTCCTGCCCCCAAGCTTCTGCGGACCATACTCGGTCGACACCAAGCGTCTCTGCTTGTCGTACAAATTCGACAGTGCTCTTAATATCATGCCGCGCATATCCACCAATAGTGATTGAAGTTTTCATCCGATATCACCGTGATAGTCCTCCCGGAACAAATATTTCATTTGGGTCCCAACCTACAAGTGGACCAACCTGTTGCAACAAACAATTTGCTAATAAAGCCACAATAGATCACGGTCGTTATGGATTCCTGACCCTAGATCCAGTCGCCGATCAGGCCAAAGCGCGAGAACACCATGTCCGAGGCAAACCTACCATTATCCCACTTAACCGTTCTTGATCTGACCCGGGCAAGAGCTGGTCCCACGGCCGTTCGCCATCTCGCAGATTGGGGCGCCGACGTCATCAAAATTGAAATGCCCGATGAGCCTGGAGCCGACGGCCTGAGTGGCCTGCGCCATGGACCTGATTTTCTGAATCTTCATCGTAACAAACGAAGCATCACGCTCAATCTCAAAAAAGAGAAGGGTCGTCAGATCTTCCTAGATCTTGCACGTGACGCCGATGTGATTGTAGAAAACTACCGACCAGACGTGAAACACCGCTTAGGAATCGACTACGAGACTGTCCGCAAAATCAATCCCCGCATCGTCTATGGCAGTATTTCCGGCTTCGGCCAAGATGGTCCTCTACGAGACCGCCCCGGGCTGGATCAAATAGCCCAAGGCATGGGCGGCCTGATGTCTATTACCGGTCTGCCAGGCCAAGGGCCCGTCAGAGTCGGTGTACCAATTGCCGATTTATCATCAGGAAACTATTTGGCCATGGGCATACTTCTGGCTTTGATCGACCGAGATAGAAGCGGCGAGGGCCAATGGGTACACACTTCTCTATTGGAAGCACAAGTATCGATGCTCGACTTTCAAGCCGCCCGTTGGTTAATTGATGGCGAGGTCCCACCTCAGGCGGGGAATAATCACCCAACAGGAATCCCCATGGGGGTGTATCCGACATCTGATGGCGAAATCAATATTGCTGCAGCTGGGGAAACACTTTGGCGGCGGTTCTTGGGTGTCATCGCAGCTCCGGAACTAGCTGACGACCCTCGGTTTACAACCGATAAAGACCGTTCGACTAACCGAGACGAACTCAACGCGATTTTGGAAGAAATCACGGCCAAAAAAACCAGCGCGGAATGGATCA
>PTKD01000025.1 GCA_002938115.1 Alphaproteobacteria bacterium MarineAlpha9_Bin7
ACCATGCAAGTAGAAACGCCGGTCCTCGGTGGCCAGCACCGCCCGAGGTAACACCACCGGTAGTTCATCAAGCGTTACCGGCTCCGCATGCACCGGTCCAGCGGTACCGAGCACTGCCCCATCAGCCGCAAGAAGGGTGACCCCAGGAGCCCTGTAATCCACACCCAGTGCTGTGGGATTGGGCAAGTCATAAGCATAGTAGGCCATCACACCAGCAAGCACGACGCTGGCCCAGACGGAAATCACCAAACCCCAATAGGCCAACAGCCTTATTGCCCGCCAAAGAGCTTTAGACTTCTTTGGCGGCACCGAGGACCCGCGACGTGCACCAGCCTTTCTCCATCGACCGCCGCTTTGGTCGCGTGCCATAAAGATTAGATATCGATATGTAGTAAGCTGTTAGACATCCAAATTAGCGACATCAAGTGCGTTTTGTTGGATGAAGGCACGCCGTGGCTCCACAAGATCACCCATCAACGTTGAAAATAAATCATCAGCATCGTCAGCATGGCTCACCTTCACCTGTAACAAATGCCGCGCCTCCGGATCCAGCGTAGTTTCCCATAACTGATCTGGGTTCATCTCGCCCAAACCTTTATAGCGCTGGATATTGGCACCCTTTCTGCCTTGGGACACCACCATCTGGAACAAGCTGGTCGGCCCATGTATCGTATAAGTCCTATCCTTAAACTGGAAACTCGCAGGATGTGCATAAATCTCCTGCAACATGGCTGCATCCGCGTCTAGCGAACGCGCCTCCGTACTTTGCACCAAACTTACATCTATCTCATAGCGGCTCACGACGCCGCGCCGATTATGTTCAAAATCCAAGCGTTCCCCAATTACGCCAGAACCTGACCAACCGTCCTCTCCTGGATCCGCCAATTTATTTAGACGATCAGCAATATATTGGGCGGCCCGATCAATATTCTTGGTGTCGTTAAGAAGTTCCAGGTTCAAGACCCCCGCAATTGCCGCTTGTTCAACTAGGGGAGGGGTTACCCGCCTTGCCAAAGCTCTGAGCCGGGAACACTGTACTCGTGCGCGCTCCACGATCTCACGCAGATCATCTCCTGTGCGCCCCTCCCGCGCCGTACTCTGCCCCACCATCAGGCGTGCACCTTTAAGGCCTTCGTCGATGAGAAAGTCGTCAAGTGCGCGCTCGTCTTTTTTATACACCTCCGCATTACCGCGCTTGACCTTGAACAGGGGTGGCTGAGCGATATAAAGGTATCCACGCTGCACAATTTCCGGCATGTGGCGATAGAAAAACGTGAGCAATAGTGTTCGAATGTGTGCCCCGTCGACATCAGCGTCAGTCATTATTATGACCCGGTGATAGCGAATTTTTTCAATGTTAAACTCATCGTGAATACTGGTGCCTAACGCCGCAATCATTGTGCCAATTTCGACCGAGGACAACATCCTGTCGAGACGGGCGCGTTCGACGTTAAGTATTTTACCCCGCAACGGCAGAACAGCTTGATTATGGCGGTTTCGGGCTTGCTTGGCAGACCCGCCCGCCGAATCTCCTTCGACCAAAAATAATTCACTTTTCGCTGGATCCCGCTCCTGACAATCAGCGAGTTTGCCGGGCAGTGACGTAATATCCAGGACCCCCTTTCGACGGGTCAAATCTCGCGCCTTTCGCGCCGCCTCGCGAGCCACTGCAGCTTCAATGACTTTGCCCACAATAACACGCGCAAGTTTGGGGTTTTCCTCAAACCATTGGCTGAGTTTATCAGCAACTATGCCGTCCACGATCGGACGGATTTCAGAACTCACTAGCTTGTCTTTGGTCTGTGACGAGAATTTAGGATCAGGCGCCTTAACTGACAGTACGCACGTAAGCCCTTCCCGCATATCATCACCAGCAAGCTGAATTTTTTCTTTCCGCGCTAAACCTGATTCGGCCACATAAGAATTAATTGTTCGTGTCAAAGCGGAACGAAATCCAGCGAGATGTGTCCCCCCATCGCCCTGCGGAATATTGTTGGTAAAACAAAGCATGTTTTCATGGTAGCTATCATTCCATTGGAGTGCGGCATGAACCAGCACACCAGCTCTCTCGTCGACAAGCGAGATCGGTGATTCGTGAAGCGCATGCTTGTTTCTATCCAAGTAATCAACGAACGCTTCAATTCCCCCCTCGTAATGCAAATCTATCGTGCGTGGCTCAGCACCTCGTTTGTCATTAAGAGAGATCTTGACCCCCGAATTGAGAAAAGCGAGCTCGCGCAAACGGTGTTCCAACACGGATAAATCAAAAACTGTGTTGGTAAATGTTTCAGTAGACGGCGTAAAAGTGATCATGGTGCCGGTTGACGCACCAGCTTCAGGTACAGAAGCAAGTGCACCTTCTGGCTCGCCGTGTGCAAACTCCATAAAATGGTGATTACCGTCGCGCCATACGTCTAGTTTGAGTCGCGCTGACAGCGCATTGACTACCGATACCCCAACGCCGTGTAGTCCGCCCGAAACTTTGTAGGAATTTTGGTCAAATTTTCCACCAGCGTGAAGCTGAGTCATGATCACTTCTGCCGCCGAAACCCCTTCTTCATCATGAATATCGGTTGGAATTCCGCGCCCATTATCAGAAACAGCCACCGAACTGTCCGGATTCAGTGTAACCGTAATCTGATCGCAAAAGCCGGCTAGTGCCTCATCAATGGCGTTGTCTACAACCTCGAATACCATGTGATGAAGCCCGGACCCATCATCAGTATCGCCAATATACATCCCTGGGCGTTTCCGCACCGCATCTAGTCCGCGCAACACCTTAATGGAATCGGCGCCGTAGTCAGCAGAGCCATTCTCAATCATGCCAGAACCGCTCATTGCTTCAGCTTTCTACCGTCGCACTCTTTGATGTCCCCATCACTAATAGTGAGGAACTGCGCTCGGGATTCAAAATAGGAAAACAAATCAGCGTCAACCCCAGTTAACCAGGTTTGGGCCCCCAGCATACATAAAGCATCAATCAAGTGCCCGCGGCGTGTCGCATCTAAATGAGCCATCGCCTCATCCAAAAGTATCAGCGGTGTTTGCCCGGATCGCCGCACTTGCGCCTGCGCATGGGCCAATACAATCGCAATCAGCAACATTTTTTGTTGGCCTGTGGAACAGTGTGCCGCGGGAAGATCTTGATCGATATGCCAAACCAAAAGCTCAGTCCTGTGCGGACCAAAGGCTGCAGCTCCGGTTTCACGATCACGCGTCCGAGACTTCGCCAGTTCGGACCTGAATTGTTCTTCAACAGTTACAGCAGGTGCGTCCCCTAGCCCGGACTCCACGGAACCTTTAAGCGTGATGCTGACCCGTGGGAACCATGCACCGAACGAGGAATCAAGGAAATTATTTAGGCAAGTTAGTGCATCACATCGCGCTGCCGCGATTGCCACCGCATGCTCCGCGATGGTCTCTTCAATCGCGTTTAACCAAGCACTATCGGCGTGATACGCGCGGAGCATTTGAACCCTTTCCCTCATACAGCGCTGATATGCTGAGAGGCGTCGCCCATGCCCCGAATCAAAACCCGTAACCATACGATCAAAAAAGCGGCGGCGTGCACTGGGCGCGTCAGTAAACAATCTATCCATCCCTGGCGTTATCCAAATCACATGCAAGTGCTCGGAAAGGGTACTTTGCCCTGCCCCATCTACTCCATTGATGCGTATTTTCCGTCGCCCGGATGTTCCGCTAATGTGACCCGTTCCAATATTGATGCACCCATTGCACCCGGATACGGTGGCGGCCACAGCCCAACCATGGGGCTCTGGTTCACGTTTGGAAAAATCAGCGAGCCGGGCCCCCCGCAACCCTCTTCCAGGGGCTAAAAGGGACAGTGCTTCAAGCAAATTCGTCTTTCCAGCCCCGTTTTCTCCGGTAAGCACCACTGGCTCAGGACCTACTTCAACATTCAGCCGCGCAAATGACCGAAAATGGTCAAGCACGAGGCGCCGGACCACAAGTTTTGCGGAGCGAGACTCCGTGGTTAGTTCGGTCAAAGCCGCAGCCTGGCTCAACCGCCGACGCTCCTAGACTCTGTCCCATGGGGCGAAGGTGTACACAACCCAAAGCACGGGCACGAGAATGACCGCAACGTGCTGCCAGGCAAGTCAGTTGAATATATCCCTGCCACAATCTACACGCGCATTGGCATCAGCACATAAACAGTTCGGGGATCATCACCATCAATGATTACGGTTGGAGAGGCACCATCCTCCATCTCGAAGCGCATGCTGTCCCCCTTGATTTGCTCTGTCATTTCCAGGACATATCGGGAATTAAATCCAATATCGAGATCATCCGAATCATAAGCGACGGGAAGCTCCTCAGAAGCACTTCCTTGGTCCGGGCTATTCGCCGATAGCACCAGTTTACCCGAGTGGAGACTCAATTTTATAGCACGCGATTTGTCGCTCGAGACAGTCGATACGCGGTCAACGGCTTCAGCAAAGACACTCCCATCTATTTTCATGATCCTGCTATTACCTTCGGGTATCACACGTTGATAATCTGGGAAGGTGCCATCTATCAACTTTGAAGTCAGTACGGCGGAGCCCACCGCAATCCGAACTTTAGTCTCTGACAAAGCAACTTCGACTAACCCCTCAACAGCCTCAAGTAATTTGCGAACTTCCAATACCGCTTTACGTGGAAAAATTACGCCGGGCATAGTCGCCGAACCCTCGGGCAGATCAACCTCCACGCGCGCCAAACGATGGCCGTCAGTAGCGACAGCACGTAGTGCCGGTGCACCACCATCTGTGACAGCATGCAGATAAATGCCGTTCAGATAGTAGCGTGTCTCCTCCGTTGAAATCGCAAAACGAGTTTTATCAATCAATTGACGTAAGTCCGGTGCCGATATCTGGAATTTACACGCCAAATCCCCATCACTCGTTGCGGGAAAATCTTCAACTGGCAGACAAGACAACGTGAACTGCGAACGTCCGGACCTGAGTTTTAACTGCTCTCCCCCTTCACCGGAATCAAGCTCGACCTGGCTCCCTTCGGGCAGCTTCCGAACAATATCAAAAAGCATGTGGGCCGGAGCAGTTGTTGTACCATTTTGAGTGATATCGGCGGGTGTTTTGTCATGGACCCATATGTCCATGTCGGTAGCCATTAGACCCAGCTCATTCCCATCCGCCGTAAGTTGCACATTTGACAGAATGGGAATTGTATTGCGGCGTTCCACCACGCTCTGAACGTGTTGTAATGAACTTAGTAAAGTAGAGCGTTCAATTGTCAGTTTCATCTGTTTGGCACAACCCTTATTCACCCGTCAGTATCTACCCAGCGGGGTTCAAAAAACACCACCGGGAAACATTCCGGAGCTTTAGGTGATTATAACAGAGCTGAGGCCAGGACAGCACCTTTTTCGATAGCCTTTGGCAAGCGTGGTGCACTCAGGATTCGAGCATTCGCCGTAAAAGCTCGACATCCTCCGCAAAGCTCGGATCAGACTGAGAGACTTGATCAACTTTCTTAATCGCATGCATGACGGTAGTGTGGTCTCGATTTCCAAACTTTCGGCCAATCTCCGGAAGTGATCGAGAAGTAAGTTGTTTTGCAAGATACATGGCAACTTGTCTCGGCCGAGCTACCATCTGAGCACGACGTGCCGAACTCATCTCCGCAACCCGTATATTATAGTAGTCCGACACCCGCTTCTGAATTTCTTCTATAGTGACTCTCCGCTCGTGTGCTCGGAGAAGGTCGTGTAGCACTTCTTGCGCTGAGTCTAACGCAATTGGCCTTCCAACCAAGGTTGCATGAGCTACAACCCTATTTAACGCGCCCTCCAATTCCCGTACATTTGAAGTAATTTTGTGAGCAAGGAATTCCAGCACTTTATCGGACACGTTGGACCCCACGATGCTTTCGGCCTTGGCTTGCAAGATTCCTAGCCTCAGTTCGTACGAAGTTGAGTGCACCTCAGCGACCAACCCGCAGCCTAAACGTGAACGCATGCGCTCTTCCATGCCGTCCAAATCCGACGGCGAGCGGTCGCCAGATACAACAATCTGGTGACCCTTATCCACTAACTCATTGAAAGTATGAAAAAATTCCTCCTGAGTAGCGTCCTTGCCGTCCATGAACTGTACGTCGTCGATCATCAGCACATCAACTGAACGGAAAAGTTCTTTGAACCCCATGATATTCTTGAAACGAAGCGCCTGCACGAACCGATACATGAATTTTTCAGCGGACAAGTACATAACTTGTCGCTGAGGTTGCCGCTGTCGAAGACGCCACGCTATTCCTTGCATCAAATGGGTTTTACCAAGACCCACCCCGCCGTATATGAACAGCGGATTGAAGGGTGCGTCATCAGATTCACTAACTCGGCGGGCGGCCGCATGCGCAAACTCATTCGGCTTGCCGACGACAAAGTTTCCAAACGTAAGTCTGGGATCAAGCAACGCGGTAACCGTCTCATCGTCAACCGAGCGATCTGCGCGCTGCCCTGCGGTGCGCCCCGCGACAGGCTTTTCTTGCGGTCCTGTCCTGTCGCCTTCACTAACCACAATATCAACTGTACGCACCGATGGATCCTCAAGGCGCCATAACGCCCGGATGCGGTCCCCGTAACGTGGTGTTACCCAATCACGCATGAACTTAGATGGTGCCGAAAGAACCAAGGAGTCACCAGATAAATCGGCTACATCAAGCCGATTCAACCAGTTTTTAAAAGTCGCCTCACCATATTCAGAACGGAGGCGATCACGCACCCGCGTCCAACTGGCTGCAAGCTCTGAGCCGCCTGTCGCTACACCGGTCATAACGAGACTAAAGATTGTCGCCAGGGGAGGGGCTGCATACTGCCGCATATTGCCCCCAAGCCCGGAAATACAGTTCCAACCAACCGATGGAACATAGGCCTTCAGTATTCATCTAATAAAACTCTAAGTAAAACTGTCACTGTTTACTCACAAAACCGTATTGTCAGGAAATAACGAATCCTACACCCCTACATTGACCAACGTCACAAATTGTGTGTCAATACAACCAGATTTATGCTTGCTTATAACAAGTATTCAGCCTCCTAGCGGGTCTTTATTTACTCCACTTAACTTGTCCTCAACCCGCTAACAGCCCGATCGCAGATTACCTACAGGCGAATGTCCGTGCAACAATATCATGGCCACATACAAAAATTTATATGCCGTGTTGCGTGCAGCGCCCAGAGTCCCGCCTTTTTCTGGCAGGCACCCCTCACGACTAACACGAAAAAAGCCACGTCCTACCGCGTGGCTTTTTGCCTTTGAGCTCTACTAAAGAACGCTACATTAACCTGATTCGCGCGGACAAACGTGATAGTTTCCGCCGCATTGCGTTCTTATGAACCACACCCAATCGAGCGCCGCGTGCGAGCTCCGGCTCGGTTGCTTTAAACGCTGTAGAAGCCGCAGCCTTGTCCCCAGCCATGATTGCACTCTCAACGGCTCTCACAAACGTGCGAACTCGAGTGCGCCACGCGCCATTAATGCGTCGGCGGCGGGCGTTCTGTCTAATCCTTTTAACAGCTGATTTATGAGTTGCCATACTAGCCATCTTACAGTGTCGATTATTAAAACGCTACGGCGCGATCTTATAAACAAGCCACCAAATCACGTCAACGCGCAAGATTCTGTTACCGATCTCTAAACACTGGTGGGCGCTTTTCAATGAAGGCTGACATCCCTTCCTTTTGATCCTCAAGTGCGAAGGTAGAGTAAAACAACCGACGTTCGAATAAGACGCCTTCGGAGAGGGAGCCTTCGAATGATCTGTTAATAGCCTCCTTGGCCATTGCCACCGCTGGCTTAGAAAGTGACGCGATTTTATTAGCAACCCGCAGCGATTCTGCAACTAAATCGGAAAGAGGCACCACTCTACTAACCAGACCAATTCGCTCCGCTTCTTCAACATCCATCGTGCGACCGGTTAGGATCATATCCATGGCCTTTGACTTCCCCACTGCATTGGGCAAGCGCTGAGTCCCCCCGGAACCAGGGAAAGTCCCCAGATTAATTTCTGGTTGGCCAAAACGAGCGTTATCGGCAGCTATTATAAAATCACACATCATAGCCAGCTCGCATCCCCCACCTAACGCGTATCCAGCAACTGCCGC
Source organism: Alphaproteobacteria bacterium MarineAlpha9_Bin7 (assembly GCA_002938115.1). GTDB lineage: Bacteria > Pseudomonadota > Alphaproteobacteria > UBA7887 > UBA7887. The sequence goes on from PTKD01000025.1 coordinate 8,123, forward strand.
GATTACCGGCTTCCGACACCGAGACAACCGATCCCACTTGCCGATAAAATCGCTTGAAAACACGTCAACATAGTTCTTTGGTTGCATCTCCTTGATATCTGCGCCAGCGGCAAAGGCCGTGTCGCTGCCAGTTATAACAATTGCGCCGATTTCCTCGCCAGACTCGAAAATATCGAGGGCACGGTTGAGTTCTGCAATTAACTCGGAATTAAGAGCGTTCATCGCCTTCGGTCTATTTAGCTTAACAAATCCGGCCTGATCACGTGTTTCGACCACAATATGCTTGTACGACATTATCTGCTTCCCTCCGCTCTATAAACTCTCGAACGTCCATGAACTATCAAGTCTTCAACCTGGGCCCTAAAACTGGACTACTCCGCTGTTACGTCGACCGGGGAGCCGTTGTCAACACGTCCGATCACGAAACTAGTTCTAGTCGGGCTAGCGCTGACACATAGAACAGTAAAATGTCGATCGATTGGACTGGACCATGCGCCGAACGACATGTCTCGGGTCCTTGCGCACACAGGCTTGGCCAGCGCGGCCGTACACCTTAAATTGGTGCTGAAAATAGCCTAGTTCTCCACTCGCCTGCACATAGTCACGCAGGGTCGACCCTCCCGCAACAATTGCTGCCTTTAAAACCTTCCGGATTGCCAACACTAACCGCTCCGCCCTGACCCCCGCTGTATTTGCACCACGGCGACGCGGGGATATACCTGCAACAAATAAGCTTTCGCAAGCGTAAATATTGCCCAAACCGGCAACAACTCTCTGGTCCATCAATAAGGACTTGATGGAAGACCTTCGCGCAGCGAGTGCGGTACTAAGAAATGCAGCATTAAAGTCTTTGCCGAGCGGCTCCGGTCCTAGTCCGCTAATTAAGGGATGTCGTTTGAGGCAATCTCGCTGGGTCAAATCCATGAGTCCAAAGCGCCTAGGATCATTGAATGTTAGACGTACTCCGCCGTCAAAATCGAAAAGCACATGATCATGTAGGGCAGGTTCCGATTCATCACCTAAGATCAGTCTCCCCGACATACCGAGATGCGCCAGAAGGACCGTCCCGTCCTCGAAATAAAACAACAAATACTTAGCTCGACGTCGTACCTTTTTAAGAACTCGAGCCTCAACCCTCTCTGCAAATTTACTTGGTAACGGTCGCCGGAGGTCACCACGCCTGACCAATACAGCCTTGCATGTTCGACCCTCAATTGCTTTGGCCAAACCGCGGCAAACAGTTTCTACTTCGGGAAGTTCAGGCACATCACGCCACTGTGTAAAAATCTCTCTGGCATTGTAGCCTCGACGGGCCTGCTAGGCTATGGTCTGCATTATGCCCGAACACCCCTGCAGCCATGATAGGAGCGAACGGGTTCCGTTCGGAAAACGAGACGTCCCCGCTGACACCAAAAGCCAGTTAGTTAACAGAGTATTCGACAGCGTAGCTAATCGCTACGACCTAATGAACGATCTCATGAGTGGCGGCATGCACCGGTTATGGAAACGCCGAATGCTTGACGAGTTGGCTATTCGGCCGCCGGCTCGGCTACTGGACGTGGCTGGCGGTACGGGCGATATTGCGCTGCGTGCTTTAAAACGCTTTGCGGCGCATCAAATAGAAGTGACCCTGTGCGATTTGAATGGGAGAATGCTGGACATTGGGAGACGTCGTGCATGGGACCAAGGATATCTCAAAGGGATCAACTGGTTATGTGCAGATGGTGAAGCTCTACCGTTGCCCGATTGTTATTTTGACTCTTGCACGCTTGCATTTGGCCTAAGAAACATGACCCACATAGATCGGGCAGTAGAAGAAATTTTCAGGGTAATCAAGCCGGGTGGGAGATTTTTATGCCTGGAGTTTACACCCGACATAGCACCACCACTGCGTGGTATCTATGATGCGTACAGCCTCCGTGTCATTCCTAAAATTGGCGACTGGGTAACTGGCGATAGCGAGGCGTACCACTATCTAGTGAACAGCATCCGGCGCTTCCCTAGAGCCGCGCAAGTAGCCATGCTGCTAGAACAGAAAGGTTTTGCCGGGGTACGCGTGGATAAACTTAGCGCTGGTGTAGCAAGCCTGCATAGCGCCTGGCGTGTCTGAACTAGCTTTGGGCCTCGCATGATCCGGTCCTTCCGCAATTTTATACGCTTGTTAAAAATTGCACGAACTTTAGCCCGCCATAACGCAATTGAGGCTCTGGAACCACTTTGCCTTCCAAAATTCCTGGTATGGGCGCTACGGCAAATAGAGCCTGCCGTCCCGGACGGGACACTGGGGACACGCTTGGCTAACGCCGCAGTGGAACTGGGCCCTAGTTTCATTAAATTTGGTCAGGCCCTGTCTACCCGCTCCGATCTCTTGGGTCCAGAGATCGCTGCAGATCTCGGACGTTTGCGGGACCGTCTGCCTCCCTTTCCGACCGAACAGGCCCGTTCTCTCGTGGAGTCGGAGCTAGGAGTCTCCATCCAAGACATATTTGCCCAATTCGATGACCAACCATGTGCGGCAGCGTCTATTGCACAAGTTCACTACGCCAGCACGAAAGAGGGGGGGGCCGTTGCCGTCAAGATATTACGACCTGGCATAGAAAAGGCGTTTTCGCGCGATATCGACCTGCTACTCTGGGTTGCCGAATGGGTAGTGTATGCCAAGCCAGCATGGCGGCGGCTACGATTGCGAGAGTCGGTACAGACCTTCGCAAGCATGGTCCAAGTCGAAATGGATTTGCGGCTGGAGGCCGCAGCTGCCTCTGAGTTAGCAGAAAATTTTCAGGATGATCCGAGTTATCAGGTCCCGACCGTCGATTGGGCCCGAACAAGCCGCCGTGTGCTAACCACAGCACGAGTGGAGGGAATACCCATCGACCAAGTCCAAAACCTTGAAAAAGCCGGCCATAATTTAGACGAGGTGCTCAAAAGCGCATCCCGCGCCATGTTCAAACAAGTATTCAGGGATGGATTTTTTCATGGTGATCCTCACCCGGGCAATCTATTTGTTGACGGCAACGGAGCTATCAATGCCGTTGATTTCGGAATCATGGGAAGGCTGGATCGACAATCTCGTCGATATCTTGCAGAAATGTTGTTGGCCATACTAACCCGAGACTACGAGCGAGCCGCGCGCCTACATGTTCAGGCCGGGTATGTCTCCAGAGACAAATCCATCGAAGCCTTCGCACTAGCTCTCAGGTCGATAGCAGAACCGATCCTAGACAAACCCGCCAGCGATATCTCAATAGGTCGTTTGCTTGGGCAGCTCTTTCACGTTACAGAGACGTTCGGTATGGAGACACAGCCTCATTTGCTGTTACTACAAAAAGTGATGGTGGTGTCTGAAGGCGTTGGTAGAAGTCTAAATCCTGATGTTAATATGTGGCAAGTTGCTCAACCACTTATAAAAGATTGGATCAACACTGACAGGAAACCAGAAACACATGTACGAGAATTAGTGACTTTAGTCGGGGAGTTTATCCAACGGGGACCACAACTCCTGGGCGATGCCGCGGTGGTACTAGAAAACACCAGCCAAATATTGCGATCAGGAAGTTCGCGTGATGTTGGTGCTCGCCGCCGCGAGGCATGGATGTGGCTAGCGATCGGTTTGGTGGCACTACTAGCCCTCCGAGGCATAATAGATTGAGTGATACCAGCAGTTGCCAAAGCAACCGACGCACCGTACGGTAAGACGTGCCCGGGAGGCTTTAACGACCGCACACCAGAGACACCAGATAATCAGGCACACAGCATTAGTACCGGCATGACTGACACCAAACGAGTTTTGTTGATCATTTCTGGCGGCATCGCCGCATACAAGTCCCTGACCTTAATACGACGGCTTAAAGAGCGGGGCATTGCCGTCCGTTGCGTGCTAAGTGTTGCAGCGACTAAATTTGTCACACCGCTTACTGTTGGAGCGTTGTCCGGAGATAAAGTCTACACGGATTTGTTCTCGCTCACCGATGAGCAAGCGATGGGACACATTCGCCTTTCTCGAGAAGCTGATCTAGTGGTTGTTGCGCCAGCAAGTGCAGATTTACTGGCCAAAGCCGCAAACGGTCTGGCGGATGACCTGGCCAGCACAATATTATTAGCAACTGACAAACCGGTGCTGGTTGCCCCCTCGATGAACGTAGAAATGTGGGAACATCCTGCGACACAAAGAAATCTAGCGACACTCGCCGCCGATGGCGTTCGGCAGGTCGGTCCTGAACGAGGCGATCTAGCTTGCGGTGAACTTGGCGCCGGAAGGGTAGCCGAGCCCGACCACATTCTTTCCTCCATTGAGGCCTTGCTTGAGGACACCTCAACAAGCCTGCGTTCCGTGCGCACACTAGTAACATCCGGCCCGACCCAAGAGCCCATCGACCCGGTCCGATATCTCGGCAATTATTCCTCCGGCAAACAGGGACATGCGATCGCCCAGGCGCTCGTGTCTCTCGGGGCCGAGGTAACGCTGGTCACAGGACCAACCAAGGAACCTGATCCGCCGAATGCACGGGTCATTCACATCCAAACGGCTGAAGAGATGCTCGCGGCTTGTCTTAAAACGCTTCCGGTTGATGTGGCTGTATGCGCTGCCGCGGTATCGGATTGGCGTGCGTCAGTGCAAGCCAATCAAAAGATGAAGCGAAGTGGCAACATCCAGCACATTGAATTGGTTGAAAATCCCGATATTTTAGGTCGCCTAAGTGCCGCACAACTTAATAGGCCGACCCTTGTTGTGGGCTTTGCGGCCGAGACTGAGTCGGTAGTAGAAAACGCCAAAAAGAAGCGCCTAGCTAAAGGTTGCGATTGGATCATAGCCAACGACGTTTCTCATGAAACCGGTGTATTTGGAGGTACACACAATAGAGTGCACGTGATCGACGAGGCTGGTGTTGAAAACTGGCCGTCGGCAAGCAAAGTGACGATCGCGGGTCGTCTTGCTGCACGCATAGCATCGGAGATTGCCCACAAGAGCATCGATGCATGACGGAGACGAACAAGATAAGAGTGGCCATTGAACGCCTTGCCCATGCACTTGACGGCGCGCTACCTGAATACGCAACTGCGGAGAGCGCTGGCCTTGATCTCCCCGCCGCAAATGACCAGCCGTATACTCTCATGCCGGGCCAGCGGACTAGGATACCGACAGGTCTCGCCATTGCGCTACCACCAGGATACGAAGCACAAGTGCGACCTAGGTCAGGCCTAGCACTCAAACATGGTCTGACCGTTCTGAATAGCCCAGGCACGATAGACTCTGATTACCGAGGTGAAATCGGCGTGATTTTGATGAATTGTGGAGAGAATGACTTTGTCGTTAAAAGGGGCATGCGTATCGCGCAGTTGGTCATCGCACCGATTATACGCATAGAATGGGACGAACACGCAGGCTTATCCAATACCGAACGCGGCACCGAGGGATTCGGCTCTACTGGAACAAATCGGATAGATCTTGGTCTACCCGAAGACGACGCTGAAACACCCGCAGCAGCAGTTTAAGTGTCATGGATTTAAGTGACGAGCAGATAGAACGATATGCGCGCCACATCCTCTTACCAGAGGTAGGAGGAAACGGCCAATCGAGATTGCTGGAATCTAGTGTGCTGGTAGTAGGTGCGGGTGGTCTCGGCTCACCTGTGGTCATGTACCTGGCTGCCGCTGGGGTAGGAACGATCGGAGTGATCGACGACGACTTGGTCGACCTTTCAAACCTGCAGCGCCAGATTTTACACACGACTAGCCGACTGAACATGGCCAAAGTAGACAGTGCTAAACAGGTAGTCGGAGAACTCAACCCCGATGTGGCTTTGATTCCTCATCGAGAGCGACTGAATGCTAACAACGTTGAGCGTTTAATAGCGGATTATGATCTCGTCGTCGATGGAAGCGATAATTTTGACACGCGGTTTTTAATCAACGATGCCTGCTTCCTTGCATCCAAAACCCTCGTCTCGGGCGCAATTCTTCGGTTTGAAGGTCAAATATCAACCTACAAGGCCTACCTTGGACGCGACCATCATTGCTACCGCTGCATTTTCCCGGCGCCGCCACCCCCGGGAATGATACCGTCCTGTTCAGAAGCTGGAGTATTTGGTGCATTGGCCGGCGTGGTTGGTTCTGCGCAAGCCGTCGAGACCCTGAAAGAACTTCTAGGTATCGGCAAAACCTTAGCGGGGTATCTGTTGATTTATGACGGGCTTGATACCACGTGGCGGAAGGTACGAGTACGTCCCGATCCCTCCTGCCCTTTGTGTGGCAAGAACGCAGCCATTCACGATCTCAGCAAACACGACGGGGAAGCGTAATGGCTCGGCTCGAAAAGCTTTCTATAATCGTTTTCTCCGGCGCTTTCGACCGCGTTCATTATGCGCTCGCCGCAGCCTCCGCAGCGGCTGCTACCAATATCGCAGTAACTCTGTTTTTCACGATGGGTGCAATTCGCGCTCTCACTAATGATGACAATGGGGAACCTCGGTGGGGGGAGCTTATGCATTCCGAAAGTACTGACGATGGGGTCAGTTGCGATTCCATTCACAAAACAAGTGGCGTCGCAGGCTTTGAAGAACTGCTAGAAGCTTGCGTGGCACTTAAAGTCAAATTTCTAGTTTGCGAAATGGGGCTCCGGGCCGCGGGATTCAGCGTAGACACGCTCCGAGACGACGTGCCAGTCGAACAAGGCGGCTTGGTTACTTTTCTTGCAGACGCTGATGCAAACGGTAGCATGCTATTCATATGATTTCGCCTTGGAGAAACAAGCGACTGCATCCGTAACTGCTTCCACTGGTTCCCGTAAAAACATTTTCCTACCTCAGTCAAAGGCCGATGCAGTCTACATCAATTTCGCAATTACCCGGTCGGGTGGCTGATGCCCATCAACGAATGTACGAATATTGACCAATACTTTTTCGCCCATGTCGATCCTTGCCTCTAATGTTGCGGACCCCATGTGGGGTAGAAGCAATACATTATCTAAGTCACGTAATTGTGGGTTGATGGCCGGTTCGTGCTCAAACACGTCCAACGCAGCCCCCGCCAAACGTCGCTCACGCAACATCGCAGTAAGCGCCTCCTC
>PTKD01000026.1 GCA_002938115.1 Alphaproteobacteria bacterium MarineAlpha9_Bin7
TGCACCAATCACCGTTAGAAAAGTTGCTTGAAGGGCTCCAAACAGAAATCCTCCGGCTAGCGTTACAAGTATGGGGCCTGGCAGAGACATGAGTACAACACCTATGTAGACCCCTACGTAAACAAGTGAGGCAAGGAACCCAGCATTTTCTACCCAGGTGGTGAGTCCGTTTCGATGGTTGCGCAACGTTTCCAAGCTTAAATATGAATCCAGGTCTAGGGCAAATGCTGTTCCAATTATCCCAATCAGGGCGACCAAAGGTAAAATGCGCAGCCAGAGAGGATAGCTTCCTGTGCCGTGGTTCTCGCCAATTTTCTTGGTTTTAGTTGAATGTTGCGAACTTGGTGTCGTGGAATGTGTTGGATGACTGCAGGGATTCATTTTTCTGGATCATTCTGTTTCGCTTGCGATGGCATCCGGCCTATTTTTGATGGCTCAGTAGATAGATGAGGCCATCATAGTATAAATGCGCAACTCAACGCACCACTGTAAAGCTGATCTTTATCAAGATGCTGCCTAAAATGACAGAAGCCATCCGAATTGACTTCAGCGAGATGACCTCGTATACAGCCGCCCATCCTATCTTCGCCTGTGGGGGCAGCTAAGTGAAACGTACTTACCAACCTAGCGTTTTAATACGCAAGCGCAGGCACGGGTTTCGAGCGCGAATGTCGTCCGTGGCTGGCCGGAGGATCCTGGCCAAGCGAAGGGCTAGAGGGCGCAAACGTCTGTCCGCTTGAATTACCAACGGGCCCCATGTCACGGCTCAAAAAACGAGAAGACTTCGTTCGTTTGAGTAAAACTGGTCGCAGAATAGCGATGCGGCACTTGTCGCTCCAAGTAGCACCAGTACCCCCGGGTATCACTGTGAGTTCAGAACCGCGTGTCGGTTTGACAGCAAGTCGTCGAGTGGGCGGTGCAGTTCAGCGTAATCGAGCGCGCCGACGTTTGTATTCCCTGGCGGAACAGGTCATAAACTTGTATGCGCGCCCAGATCAGGACTATGTGTTGATAGCACGTCGAGAGATATTGACGGCCTCATTCGGTGAACTCAAGTTGGAGTTGGAGCAAGCTCTGAATCGACTAAATCTTCTCCGACGCACGTCGGGTAACCGTTAATCGGGGGTTTCATTCCGATGAGTTCTTTTGCGGTCGGGTTGCGGGCCTTGGTGCACATATATCGCTTGTTGATAGCGCCGTGGATGCCCCCATCATGTCGTTTTGTTCCTAGCTGTTCGGCGTATGCGATTTCGGCATTGACTCGTTACGGCGGATTTCGTGGCGGATGGTTGATCATAAACAGACTTGCAAGGTGCCAACCGTGGGGCGGTTGTGGATACGATCCGGTACCAGACAACCATACCCGGGATGCTTCTCACGGCAGTAGGTCAGGATAAACACATGAATGAACAGCGAAATCTTTTGTTGGCGATTCTGGTATCGGTGGCCATTTTGTTTGGATTTCAGTTTGCATTTGGGCCGCAAAAAAAACTGCCGGATGGCGATAGTGAATTCGCAGAAGCTGGAAATCCGCCTGTTCCCATTCAGGATCGTACTCAAACTCCGTCCAGACATCAGGCGGAACTGTCGGTCCCCGTTGGGTCCGAAGCGGCGAGAGAAGTCGTGCTTGGCCAGGGTGCCCGTATTCCGATCAATCCTAACGATGACGGGGCCACAATTACGGGCTCAATTGCACTCACAGGGGGCCGCATCGACGATGTCATATTGAATTTGTATCAAGAGAATACCCAGCCAGATAGCCCCCGGATTGTCATATTTTCTCCGCCAGAGACTTCTCAGCCTTACCATGCCGACTTTGGTTGGGTGGCGGATCAGGATACGGAAGTCGAGTTGCCTGGTCATGAAACGGTCTGGGCCTCCAACCGACACGAACTTAACCCCAGTCAACCGGTGCAATTAAGCTGGCAAAATGATGACGGCTTGCGTTTTGAGCGGGAAATCGCTGTTGACGAAAACTACATGTTCACGATCACCGATCGCGTAATCAATGACGGCGATCGATCTTGGGTATTGTACCCTTATGGCCTGATTAGCCGGACAGATGAACCCAAAACACTTGGGTTTTTTATTCTTCACGAGGGCCCTCTCGGCGTATTTAACGGCACCCTCCAAGAACTAAGCTATGACGACCTTCGCGATAAATCTGGGGACACAGTACAAAGTACCGGTGGCTGGATAGGAATCACTGATAAATACTGGCTGGCGGCGTTAATTCCTGATCAGACAATCCCTATGACAGGCCGCTTTTCTCATAGGAGCACTGCAGGTCGCGAAAAATTTCAAGTTGATTATTTACTGGAAGGGAAATCCCTTGCGCCAGCGGGGCGCATTGAAGTGACCAATCGTTTGTTCGCGGGTGCGAAAGTTGTCACTTTGCTTGATCAATACGAGAAAGACCTAGGCATTGCACGCTTCGACTTGGCGGTGGATTTTGGTTGGTTTTATTTTTTAACCAAGCCACTTTTTTATCTCATCCGCTACCTCACAGGGTATCTTGGCAACATTGGGCTCGCTATCTTGTCGGTAACAGTCATCATCAAGCTGATTTTTTTCCCTTTAGCCAACAAATCATATGTGGCGATGAGCAAACTGAAAAGATTGCAGCCAGAGATGTTGAAATTGCGGGAGCAGTTTAGCGGAGACAAAGTGCGTCTCAATCAGGAAATGATGACTCTATACAAGCGTGAAGGCGCAAACCCTCTGGCTGGGTGTTTGCCAATCGTAATTCAGATTCCGGTATTCTTTGCTCTTTATAAGGTTCTGTTTGTTACAATTGAAATGCGCCACGCACCGTTTTACGGTTGGATCCAGGATCTTTCAGCGCCAGATCCAACAAATCTGTTCAATGTGTTTGGCATACTTCCATACACGCCACCGGAATTTTTAGCGGTTGGCATTTGGCCGATAGCAATGGGTTTCACAATGTGGTTGCAACAAAAACTGAATCCGGCACCTCCGGATCCAATGCAGGCCAAGATTATGATGATGCTGCCTATCGTGTTCACCTTCCTGTTTGCGAGGTTCGCAGTCGGATTGGTGATTTATTGGACTTGGAACAATGTTTTGTCCATTCTCCAGCAGTGGGTAATCATGCGCCGGATGGGCGTTAAGGCGTGACGTGGCAAACGCATGTCATGCGGCTGAAGATCTAGCCCAAGCTCGGAGGCTGTTCGCACAAAAATGTGAGTTTACTTTTGGCGCCACCCGTCTAGAACAGATACCGGTGTCCGAGCAAGATGAGATAGCATTTGCAGGAAGATCAAATGTGGGGAAATCGAGTCTGTTGAATGCCCTCGTCGGACGAAAGTCACTTGCCAGGTCGTCTACCACGCCGGGCCGTACCCGACAAATTAATTTTTTTGATCTTGGTGGGCGCCTTATGCTTGTTGATCTTCCTGGGTATGGTTACGCTCGGGCATCTAAGTCCGACATCGCAGCTTGGACGACTTTAGTTCGCGACTATTTGCGGTTTCGCGCAAATCTACGGCGGGTATGTCTATTAATTGACTCTCGCCATGGTCCCAAAGAGGGTGATTTCGATGTGATGTCGATGCTTGATGACGTTGCAGTATCTTACTTAATCGTGCTGACCAAAATAGACAAACTTGACCATTCTTCCCTTGATCGGCAAAAGGAAAAGGTTTTGGCGATAATTGCTAAGCGTGCAGCAGCGCACCCATCAATAATCATGACGAACGTGCGCGACGGTGTGGGCATTGATGGTTTGAGGTTGTCCCTGGCGGAGCTTGCACAGCCAATTTCCCATGCCGATGATATTTTGTAGTTTAATCTGATATGACGAAACCCACCGACCACTCTTTGCCAGAGCAACTTCAAATTGCTGAAACTTTGGCGGAAGCTTTGCCGTATATGCGCCGCTTCAAGGACCAGACTTTTGTAATCAAGTTTGGTGGCCACGCGATGGGTGACACTGGTCTCGCGGACTTATTCGCCCATGACGTCGTGTTGCTGAAACAGGTGGGTATCAATCCGGTGGTGGTACACGGGGGAGGCCCTCAGATAGGTCACATGCTGGAACGTCTCAAGATACAAAGTTCCTTTGTTGACGGTCTAAGGGTAACCGACGCAGCTACTGTGGAAATTGTCGAAATGGTGCTGGCGGGCTCTATAAACAAACAGGTAGTTTCCGCCATCAATCGTGCAGGCGGTTGCGCTGTGGGCCTGTCAGGTAAGGATGCTGACCTCATCAAAGCGCAGCCACTGCAGCGTAGCAGTCGGGATCCTGATTCTCAGATAGAGAGATTGTTGGACTTAGGCTTTGTAGGGGATCCAAAAGTCATCAATCCGGCAGTGCTACAAAAATTTGCGCAAGCCGATATTATTCCCGTGATTGCCCCTATCGGCTTTGGTGACAACGCTGAAACGTACAATATAAATGCGGATACCGTGGCGGGCGCGATCGCCTCAGCATTGGGTGCAGCTAAATTAATTATGATGACCGATGTTGAAGGTTTGCTCGACCAGACGCGTACGCTGGTGCCCCGGCTTAGTCCTGACGAGGCGCAAGTAATGTTGAGGGATGGCACCGTTAAAGGTGGCATGATCCCCAAAGTCGAAACCTGTCTCGCCACCGTTAAGGGTAAAACTGAGGCGGCGCACATCTTGGATGGAAGAGTGCCCCACGTACTTTTGTTGGAAGTATTCACTGCCCATGGCGTTGGCACCATGATCGTAGATGACTAGGGGATACCCGGTGTTCATTGCGTATAAGGTGGCTATCCTTGTCGCCAGGTATTGACGGGCAATGCGGCTATCTTGTCATTACCGGAAGACTAAGACAGTGTGCGGATATGAATGATCCCAACCCTCCGTCGCAGTTGTTGGTTCGAAGCCGCCTGGGCAACCCAGAGGCATGGCTTTTCGATCTAGATAATACGCTTTATCCAGCCTCCTCTAATCTTTTTGATCAAGTTGATCGGCGTATGGGCACGTACATATCAAACTTATTGGGAATAAGCCGTGATTGTGCGCGTGTTTTACAAAAACGTTACTATCGTGACCATGGAGCAACTTTGAGCGGGCTGATGCGACATCATGGGGCCGATCCCGATGCTTTTTTAGAATATGTCCATAATATCGACCTTGGTGGGGTTAGGCCCTCTCCGGTATTAGCTGCTGCTTTGTCCCAGCTTCCGGGCCGCAAGTTTGTGTTTACTAATGGCTCTGTGGGACACGCGGAGCGAGTTATGGGGAGGCTTGGCGTTGCTAGTTACTTCGAGGGCATTCATGATATCAAGGCTAGTGCATATCAGCCAAAGCCCGAGAGTGCAGCTTATCATTCTGTGATGACGCGATTTGGTTTGACGGCAAGATCCCTAATTATGGTGGATGATATCCCGACTAACCTTGAGCCCGCTTCGGCACTTGGCGTTACTACAGTTTGGGTAAGGCACGACGGCTGGGCCGACTACATTGCAGGTGATCATATCGATTACGTGACCGATAACCTTGCAGGGTGGCTAGCCCAAATCGTTTTTGACTGATCTACAATAGACTCTGATGTTTCAGGTGAGTCCAGTAAAACGAACCACAATTGGATTGGCCGATAACTGACAGCTTCTCAGGATTTTTGCCAAGGAATCTATCAAAGTGGGAAGAAGAGACCATGATGAGTAAAAATTTAGAGAAATCCATCGAGACCGCTTACGAAATGCGTGAATCGGTCAATTCGGCGACCAAGGGTCCAATCCGTGACGCAATTGAACTGGCCCTGGAAGGACTTGGCTCTGGTCTTTATAGGGTTGCCGAGCCTAACGGCTCCGGTTGGGTAGTGCATCAATGGCTAAAAAAAGCCGTATTACTCTCCTTCCGCCTTGCTGATATGCAACCAATTTCCGGGGCTCCTGGCGGCGCCTTTTGGTATGACAAAGTGCCATCTAAGTTATCCAATTGGGATGCGACGCGCTTTGTCGAGGCTGGGTTCAGGGCAGTGCCCGGCAGCATAGTACGTCATTCAGCATATATTGCGCCGCGCGTGGTATTGATGCCGTGTTTCGTCAATCTCGGGGCATACGTCGACGAAGGCACCATGATTGACACGTGGGCGACAGTGGGATCATGCGCGCAGATCGGAAAGAACTGTCATATTTCTGGTGGGGCTGGCATTGGTGGTGTGCTCGAGCCTTTACAGGCAGAGCCTGTGATTATCGAGAACAACTGTTTCGTTGGTGCCCGAAGCGAGGTGGCTGAGGGGGTAATTGTTGAAACTGGTTCCGTGTTGTCTATGGGTGTGTACCTTGGGGCGTCGACCCGAATAGTGGACCGTTACAGCGGAGATATATTTGTTGGCCGAGTGCCTGCGTACTCTGTCGTAGTTCCAGGGTCTATGCCGGGGAAACCACTTAAAGACGGTAGTCCTGGTCCATCTCTCTATTGTGCTGTCATAGTTAAACGTGTTGATGAGCGGACCCGGGCTAAAACCTCTATCAATGACTTGTTACGAGACTGACGTGATATTGAGTGATAGTTAGAGAGTCAATTCATCTCGGAATGGGCGCGCAAGTAGGGCAGCGATCGCATCCCTTACATCTGCTCCATGATGGAGCACTGAGTTGACCGCATCGGATATGGGCATTTCCAACCCGTGCCGTGAAGAGAGATTGGTTACCGAGGCTGCTGTCGCGACGCCTTCAATTGTGGTTGACGATCGTCCCGGGACATTTTCAAGAGTGTGGCCAGAACCAAGATAACGTCCGAAAGAGTAGTTCCGGGATTGCTCACTTGTGCAAGTCAGGACCAAATCCCCAATGCCAGATAAGCCCATCAAAGTTTCAGATTTCCCGCCAAGAACCAAACTCAAGCGACCGATTTCTATTATACCTCGAGTTATCACAGCGGACCTCGCGTTATCACCGAGTGCCAATCCATGGGTGATGCCGCAGGCAATGGCTAGTACATTTTTGACCGCGCCACCCACTTGAGTGCCAACGAGGTCGTCCGATAGATAAGGTCTAAAACCCTTGCTTCCAAGTGCCCGAACGATTTGCTCCCCTGCCGTTACCTTGTTAGTGGCTATTGTTACTGCGGTGGGGAGCCCGCGTGCTACCTCGTCGGCAAAAGTAGGCCCAGATAATGCCGCCACCGTTGTTTGAGGCGCATGTGTGGTGACGATTTCACTCATCAATGCTCCCGTTTTGATTTCAATTCCTTTGGCGCAAATGACCAAAATGGTCCCTGGTCGGACATATGGCGCGAGCGTACCCATTGCCGAGCGCATCGATTGTGCTGGAGCCGCTATCAAAACCAAAGGCGCGCGTGCGGCTTCTTCAACGCTCTCTTTGCCTACAATCTTTTTATCAAGTGCCACCCCTGCAAGTGCACGAGGATGGCGGTGTTCGCGGTTTATCGTCTCGATGATTTCGTGATCTGGATCCCAGATGGCGACACTATGCCCATTTCTGGCGGCAACCGTGGCTAATGCGGTACCCCAAGCTCCCGCCCCCACAATTCCTATTTGCTTTGATTGATCCATTTGGACCTAGGCCTTGACGCCTGCGCCCACTGATCTCGGAGCATCCGGATCTAACGGCCAGCGGGCGCGCGGTTCAGCGTCCAGGTTATCTACCATGTTAAGGCGAAGGCGTTCGATTCCCGCCCAAGCCACCATTGCTGCGTTGTCTGTGCACAGCGTCGGCGGCGGTGCTATAAAGGAGAAGCCTAAATTATTTGCTGTCGCCTTGAGCCGTGCACGTAAGACAGAATTAGCTGCAACACCGCCGGCAAGTACTAAGGGCCGTGTCCCGTGCGATTCTGAAAAAGCTGCAGCAGCATGCTGCAATCTGTCTGCAAGAATATCGGCTACAGCTTCCTGAAAACTTGCACAAAGATCGGGAATATCTTTTTCCAGGACTTTTCCTTCCATAATTTTACGACTAACAGCGGTTTTGAGGCCGGAAAACGAAAAGTCGCATCCGGGTCTACCCTTTAACGGACGAGGGAGATCATACCGATGTTGGCTCCCATTGGCTGCAGCTGCTTCAATTGCTGGGCCACCCGGATATTCAAGTCCAACCATCCGTGCCACTTTATCAAATGCCTCTCCCGGTGCGTCGTCGAGGGTTGTCCCTAGTCTTTGGTATTGTCCAACTCCGCGAACAGTGAGAAATTGGCAATGTCCCCCAGAGATCAGCAGTAAGAGATAAGGAAAATCAACCTTGTCTGTAAGGCGCGGAATGAGGGCATGAGCCTCTAGATGATTGACTGCCATTAGGGGTAAACTGTGTACTAGGGCGATTGATTTTGCCATGGTTAATCCAACCATGAGACCACCGATTAGGCCGGGTCCTGCGCTAGCGGCGACTCCGTCCAAATCATGGAAGTTAATTTGCGCTACATCCATCGCCTGTTTTATTAGACCGTCAAGTTGTTCGACATGATTGCGTGCTGCAATTTCCGGAACCACGCCGCCGAATGGTCGATGCTCTTCAAGTTGGGAATGGACTAGATTACTCTGAATGCCGTGCTCAGTTACAATAGCAGCAGCCGTCTCATCACAACTAGTTTCTATGCCCAAGATAATCATGCCAAAGTCAAACCGTCGCCATATTTAGAAGCTGCCGAGTATAAAGGATAGTCCTGATCATAGTTTACATGACGAAAAGCCGTCCGTCTTTTATGTACCTTGCCCTGAAGTGCCCATGACTACTTTTGAATTACCACTCCGAATTGGTGCTCGCCGAAGTCCACTTGCCCAGATTCAAGCCAAGTTGGTCTCGGATCGGCTGCGGACTATTCACGGGCTACTTGCGGAGGAAGGTGCTGTTGAGACCGTATTCATCCAAACTGAAGGTGACGCAGTTCGAGATCGACCGCTCTCCGAGATAGGTGGTAAAGGCTTGTTTACCAAAGAAATTGACAGAGCATTAATAAACGGTCGTATTGATGTTGCGGTCCACTCTATGAAGGATGTCCCCACGGTATTGCCGGAAAGCCTTACAATTCCCTGTCTGTTGCCGCGTGAAGATCCAAGGGATGCGTGGATCAGCTTTAGCGGGCTCAGTATGGCAGCTCTCCCTGCTGGTGCCTCCGTTGGAACATCGTCATTGCGTCGGCGCGCACAGGTACTGGCGCGGCGCCCAGATTTGCATGTTGAGCCTTTGCGGGGCAACGTCGATACGAGACTTAAAAAACTCAATTTGGGCGAAGTGGATGCAACTCTATTGGCCTACGCCGGGCTAAAGCGACTTGGGCAAGAAGATGTGATTACTGAAATATTGTCGTCGGACGAAATGCTGCCGGCAATTGCCCAAGGGGCGATCGGCGCGCAATGTCGCCGTAAAGATGATCAAGTACTTGGTTTCCTGATGCCTCTGAACCACTCCCCGACAGAGATTGCTGTGCAAGCCGAGAGAGCTTTCCTTGCTAGGCTCGACGGGTCCTGTGAGACTCCGATTGCAGCCCTCTGCACTTTGGATGGAGTGGGAGGTCTTCACCTGTCGGGGTTAATTGCAACTCCTGACGGCACTGAAGTGATAGATGGCAAGATCGAAGGGGCACATGCGGATGGCAGAAAGTTGGGCGAGGAGTTGGGGGCTCGATTGTTGGCCCGGGCTGGGCCGAATTTTCTAATGCGTAAGTAGTGATGTGCCCTCTTCCCAAATACCCTAGAGCATGTTGGAGTGGGGGAGGGTGCTTTGTAGGGTTGTGTCATGATGAGAGTGCAACGCGCAGGAGGTTGGACCTGCGGCCATCGGTTTGGCAATGAAACTTTTGCTTACCCGCCCCCGTAAGCAGGCCGAGGCGCTGGCATCGAAGCTGCGCACTGAAGACATTGACGTATGGATTGAACCTATGTTGAAGATCATTCCGTATACCAATGTTGAGCTAGATCCTGAAGATTATCAAGTTCTCTTGGTAACTAGTTCCAACGGAGCTGACTCGCTTGCCAACATCACCGCTCGTCGAGATGTGATGATATACGCCGTTGGCGACGTAACCGCAGCCACACTGTCATGCCACGGGTTTGCGGACGTCCATTCAGCTGGTGGCAACGTAAATGATCTTGCACTACTGGTTGAGACAACCATTGAATCAACTGCAGGCGCAATAGCCCATGTAGGCGGCACTGACCTGGCCGGGGATTTGGTAAAACGTTTATGTCTGGCGGGCTACAGAGTGCGCCATGTGGCTCTCTACCACACCGTTGCAGCTACGAGTCTGTCATGTGAAGTTAGGCGCGCCATGGGGAATGGTGAAATTGACGGCGCCTTGTTTTTTTCTCCAGGGACCGCCAGAATCTTTATGGCATTGGTTTCAGAGGCTAAGTGTGGAAACGCACTCGCCAATATGACTGCTTTTTGCTTGAGCGAAGCTGTTGCGAGCGCGTTGGACCAGGCGTTATGGGGCCGTCTCGTGGTAAGCGATCGACCGACGTCCGTCAATTTACTGGCGGCGGTCATGGGTGGATAGTGGGGGCGAAAGGATGCCCGAGAAATCAGATATGCCTGCGCGACACAGTGCTAAGGCCAAGGCTGTGAAAGGTGTGAAACGACCAGCAAGGATTGGAGCTGGGGAAGATAACTCTGCGTCGAGGCGGGCTGAAAAAAAGAAACCGGCGTCGTCAGGTGATCGACGAGGAGCTGCCCGAACCTCCCGTATTGGTCGTGCGTCAAAGGATGGCGGGTGGAAAATGTTTTTTGCAGGCGCTGCATCTGCACTCGGTGTCGGTCTGTTAACAACGCTAGTTGTTGGATACATCGGGGTGATGCCTGTGGTTATCCCGGATCAGCAGGGGCGTCTCCAAGGCATTGAAAAAAGACTGGATGATATTAATAAATTTGAGGAAAAAATTAGAGATATAGTTTCCGAGATTGCAGAGCTTGACCGCAATGTTGTAGCGGCTGGTAGTAAGGTTGCGCGTTTCGAGGCACGGATAACAGATGCGAATCCTGGCGATGTCTTGGAGATAGAGTCTGCGAAATGGGAATCGCGTTTCATTGACTTAGTGGAGGATGTCCAGGAGTTACGGCATAGAATCAATAATGGTTTGGCTCAAAGTGCCTATGTGCGCCCGGAATATAATGGAGGATTGTTGCTCGCGGTGGGGCAACTTAGGTCGGCTGTTTTCCGTGGCATGCCTTACGTGGGGGAGTGGGATTTGGCTAGAGCACTCGCCAAGTCGACCCCGCGGGTGTTTGATGCTCTTGAACCCCTAGCGTCACGTCGCAATCAAGGGGTACCAACTCGGGATGAGTTAAAACAAAAATTTCCAAGGTTAGCGCGCTCCCTAATTCGAGCTGAGAGCGTCAAAGGAGATCCCGGTTGGTGGGATCTTACTCTGGTAAAGTTGAGCGAGGTAGTGAGCATACGCCCGATCGGTTCGGAAGTCGCTGGCGACGATGCCGGAGCTTTGACTGCTCGCGCCGAAACAAGCCTCGCATCGGGGCAACTTGCAGAAGCGATTATTATTATTTCTAAATTAGATGCTGGAATTGGGCTCGCCAGTGGTTGGCTTGATGCGGCGCGCGCGCGCCTAGACGCAGAGTCATCTTTGGATGAATTGACACGGCAGGCTATCGCCCTGACCAGCAAAGAAGGGCGACTATCAGCAAACGAACGAGTGGGCCCGTAGGGTAGCATGGGGAGAATTCTCCTGTATGTTGTTTTGATCGCTGCGGTGAGCCTGGTGGCAGTGTGGGTAGCCGAGCAGCCGGGCGACGTTCGTCTTATTTGGCGTGGGTATTTGTTAGAAAGCTCGGTATCAATGCTTTTTGTGCTCGTAATGGCGTGTGCTGTGCTGTTGGCATTTGCCTACCAGGTCCTCAATTTTGTTCTTAGCAGCCCAAGATTAATTCAAACCACGCGCCGGAATAGATTGCGCGCAAACGCGTATCGATCGCTGACTCGCGGGATGGTCGCAGTCGCGGCGGGCGATGTCAAAGCGGCGAAGCGTGCGGTCCGGGGTACGGAGGATTTTCTTTCTGGGTCACCTCTGCATCTTTTGTTAACAGCGCAAGCCGCTCAGCTGGAGGGCAACGAGCTTTTGGCAAGGGAAAGTTTTAGGGCAATGTTAACTGATCCAGAGAGCGAATTTTTGGGTTTGAGAGGCCTTTTGGTCCAATCGCTTCGTAAGGGTGATAAAAAGACGGCTTTGGCTTTGGCGCGCCGGGCCTTCGAGATCAATCCGCGTGCTGAGTGGGTCCTCACTAATTTAATTGACCTCGAGACGGTCGCTGGTAATTGGCCGGACGCTGAGCAGTCGGTTATCGCAGCACAAAGAGCTAATGGCATCAAACCAGAAGACGCTCGTCGTCGGCGCGCAGTGCTCCTTTACCAGCGCGCACAGATAGCATTGGACCAGGGTGACGAGAAAGCCGCTCGTGATTTAGCAAAGCGCTCGGCCAATTTGAAAGCGGATTTCGTGCCGGCGGTTGTTCTCGCGTCGAAGCTGCTGGCCAGTGCGGGTCGTCTAACGCGAGCACGTAAGTTAATTGCACGCGCATGGCAATCGACCCCACATCCGGAGCTCTCGTCTGCGTTGGTTGAGATATCAGAGCCCCTAAATGAGTTCTCTCGAATCAAAATTTTAGAACCGCTAATGTCATTGAAGCCTGGAAATATGGAAGGCCACCTTGCATTGGCATCAGCGTCGCTTGATGCTTCCTTGTGGGGTGCGGCCCGGGAACATTTGGGTGAGGCTGCGAAAGGGATCCCGGATCAGCGCCTGTACCGCTTAATGGCAAGATTGGAGGAGGGCGAGAATCAAAATGACGCGGCAGCGCGTCAATGTCTTCTCAAGGCATCAAGGGCGCCCAGTGAACCAGTTTGGAAATGTAGGGAGTGTGGGGAAATTGCCAATAATTGGGTCATTCAATGCCACTCATGCGAGGGAGTTGACAGTTTCGAATGGGGCCGTGGCACGAACGGACCTAACCAGGGTGCAACCGACGAATTGCTATTTGCTCCGCCATTTAAAGGGACTTAAGGACATGGTTATTGGTACAAAGTCACGTGATACGCTAGCGTCGTTCAAAAAAGTGAGTAACCCCCGTCGATCACGAAAGTATCTCCAGTATGATAGGCGCTAGCATCTGAGACCAAATAGATAGCAATAGGCCCAAAGTCGATTGGCTGCTCCCAGCGCCGCGCGGGAATCCGGCGCAGTAAGTGCTTGTTGACAGTATCTCGTTGAAGCCATTTGTGCGTCATATCGGTATCAATCCAACCCAGAAGTATCGAGTTGGCACGCACGTGGTGCCGTGCAAGTCCCACTGCCAGTGGACGCATCATAGAAATGAGTCCTCCTTTGGTTGCTGCATAATGTTGCCCGGATGCTTGCCCTTCAACAGCAGCCAGACTTGCTGTGGCCACTTAGAGATCCCCCGTTGTCGTGAGCGCACATGTGGCGGGCTGCTGCACGTAGTGTGAAAAATGCCCCATCTAAGTTTACGCTCATTACCCATCTCCATTCAGCTGTAGTCATTTCGATGAATGAATTGGCTTGTCCATCAACCCCCGCGTTGGCGAAACATGCGTCGACTTGGCCGAACGTCGTTAGCGTTTTAGAAAACGCATTTTCCACGTCCGTTTCCACAGATACATCGCACTGAAGCGATAATATCTTAGCTCTGTGGCGTTTTAACTTTTCAGAAGCACGGGAGTTTTTTTGTTCACTGCTGCCCCAGATACAGACGTTTGCGCCCGCGCCGGCAAGAGCATCGGCCATAGCAAGGCCTATTTCTGAATTACCTCCGGTAACGAGCACCTTTTTACCCGTTAAGTCAAATGGCGGGTGAGTCATGTTTACGATATCTCCTCTTTCGTTGTTGCCTAGGGTTGGCATGGCTAAACATTGATCGACAAGAGTATTTAAGGTAGCTCCACTGAGAAAACATATGTACAGCCACGATAAACTAAGGGGTGTAGTGCATGGCACAATATCGATCTGACGAAGGGAAAATTACCACTGAAGAGAAAGAAGCTTTGCTTTTGATCGCTATTGACCGCCCGGAAAAATTGAACGGGTTCACCCCTAAGATGATGAAAGAGCTAGCTGAGGCCTACAGCAAACTCGAACTCGGAGATTATCGATGCGGTATCCTTTATGCGGAAGGCGATAATTTCACTGCGGGGCTAGACCTTCCCGAAATGGCACCTTACATCCGTGCGGGGAAGACGGTCATATCGGAAGAATGTGTGGATCCGTTTAATTTGCGTCCGCCCCTTCGACGGACGCCGTTAGTAGTGGCGGTCCAGGGTTTTTGTTACACCTTGGGCATTGAGGTGATGCTCGCTGCAGATATCGTTATAGCGGCGGCCAACACTCGTTTTAGTCAACTTGAAGTTAAGCGCGGCATAATGGCCACGGGTGGTGCGACCATCCGAATGCCGGAGCGATCAGGTTGGGGTAATGCGATGCGGTATTTATTAACAGGAGATGAATTTGATGCAGAAACAGCCCTTCGTTTAAACCTTATTCAGGAGATTGTGGAGACAGGTAACCAATTAAATCGTGCAATAGATATTGCCTCGAAAATAGCTGAACAGGCTCCGCTTGCTGTCAGTCAGACCATTGTTTCGTCACGCCTTGCGGCGGCGGAGGGGCCAGTTGCGGCTGCTGCACAGTTCAAGGAAGTGCAAACCAAGCTAATGGACAGCGTCGACGCCGAGGAGGGAGTT
>PTKD01000027.1 GCA_002938115.1 Alphaproteobacteria bacterium MarineAlpha9_Bin7
CGAATCCGCCCGCTCCGACCATTTACATTGCATTCTAAAGTAGTAAGGGTTGTCTCACCTTGCGCTTGGAACCTCGTTGGAGCCAGCATAAATAAATTATGTCACAGTTAGAATGATGAAAAGTGTTGACTTTTATTTCAGCGAGCATTTCGGCCGCTGTCAATCATGTGCACTGAGCCATTAATATAGCTTGCGTCATCGCTTGCCAAAAAGAGCATGAGTTTGGCGACCTCGCGCGGGTCAGCGTAACGCCCGAGGGGAGCTGCTGCGGCATACTCTCGACGAAATTTGTCCGGATCGTCGGGAGAAAAGCCCTGTTCAAGAGACCGCATCATTCGAGTTTCCACCGGGGAGGGGTTGATAGTATTAACTCGAATGCCTTGTTCAGCACCTTCCAGTGCGGCGCAACGCATTAATCCTATGACCGCGTGTTTACTGGCTACGTAGGGCGCGATTCCTGGACGTCCTCGGACCCCTGCAATAGATGACGTGATTACAATACTCCCACCATCCTGTTTTGCCATTGCCGGCATGACGTGTTTGAGGCCCAACCAGACTCCGCGCAAGTTTACAGCGATAACTTTGTCAAACAAATCAGTCGGACAATCTACAATTGGACTTACTTTTCCCTCGATACCAGCATTCAGAAGCCCGACATCGATGCGGCCGAATCGTTTTACAACTGCCGAGACGTACTGCTCCGTTTGATTTTCGTCTGATACGTTCGCAGTCATATGATCCGCTATCTCAGGTCCGATCTCCTTGGCCGTTGACTCCAGTGCGTCTCTATCGATATCAACAAGAAACACTCTCGCACCTTCTTCCGCGAACAATTGTGCAGCGGCGGCGCCGATACCTGATGCTGCCCCAGTAATAAGTGCAACTTTGCCAGCAAGCTTTCCCATTTGTAACTCCGTGTGTTTAAGTTTCCCGAACTATGGAAGGGTCTGATTTATGTTGTGGAATCACGTTAAAAGTTACTACAAAAATGAGGGACAGTGGGTACTGAGATTGAAACGCTCTTGAGCTTTAGCGAATAAATGGGCAACCAAGGGGTATTCAATAAATTCGTGACTTCCGATTCAACGCCACGGACAGTGACCCCACAGTACCAAAGTGCTCGCATTCGATAGTGGATAGCTTGAAGTGTATAAAACCAGTGGGAAACCGGCAAAGAAAACCAAGGGGCGCGGTAGGGTGGTCCCGGAAGTTTCAAATCCATTGGCTTTGAAAACCAACCATGATTTGTGGGTCACCAGTAACTGAAAACAGGACGCAATCGATCTTTCAAGCTATCTTAAGCTATGAATAAAATGACTGAGCCAGGTATTGGTACTGACAATGTTGGGAAAAATCGACGTCTCATGGGTAAAAGAGGCAAGGGACGAATAGGACCGAAGGGACGGCAGGTAAAAACGCTGGCGCTTGAGGATGTGCGTATGTTGTTACTGGACCGTATGCGACGTCCTGATTTGCTGCTTGAATATTTGCATCTTTTGCAAGATCACTATGGCTGTCTTTCGTTGGACCATCTGGCAGCCTTGGCAGAGGAGCTGCGTCTTTCACAGGCCGAGGTGTATGAGGTCGCCACGTTTTACGCCCATTTTGATGTGGTGGAAAATGTCGGCACCATCCATCCCGCTTGTACCGTGCGGGTTTGTGACAGCGTGACGTGTGCAATGTTTGGCGGTGAAGATTTGCGAAAATCGTTAGCCTCCAAAAACTCTGAAAAGGTTAGAGTTGTCCGTGCCCCCTGTATGGGTCGTTGTGAAAGTGCGCCTGTGGCCCAAATAGGACAGCGACACGTGGATAACGCGACTGTTTTGTCCATTGAGCAGGTCATAACCGGGGGAGTGAGTGCTCCAAGAATTCCTGTGTACCTCGCTTTTAGTGATTACCAGCGAGAAGGCGGGTATGGACTGTTACGGGAATGTCTGAGTGGGGTCCGACTAGCCGAGACAGTGATAACTGAGATGGAGGAGAGTTCATTGAAAGGACTCGGTGGTGCGGGTTTCTCAGCCGGGCGAAAGTGGAGGCTCGTTCATAATTCCGTGGAACCACTTGTGGCAGTGAATGCTGATGAAGGCGAACCCGGTACATTTAAAGACCGGTATGTCCTAGAGACGAATCCTCATCAGTTTCTGGAAGGCATGCTGGTTGCCGCCTGGGCGGTTGGGGCAACCACGATATTTATTTACGTTCGTGACGAATATCCAGCTGCCCGGAAAATTCTGGAAAAGGAGTTAGAAGTTCTTGGAGGCAGCGGGCTACTGGAAGGGTTTAAGGTGCATATAAGGCGCGGGGCCGGGGCATATATTTGTGGTGAGGAGTCGGCGATGCTTGAGAGCTTGGAAGGAAAGCGCGGAGAACCGAGACACAAACCCCCTTTCCCGGCAGAAGCGGGATTGTTCGGGCGCCCAACGCTTATTCACAATGTCGAAACGTTGTACTGGGTACCCGAAATTTTGACCAAAGGCGCCGATTGGTTTGCTCGTCAGGGTCGGCGTGGTAGCCAGGGTTTACGGCTATTTTCAGTGTCTGGACGGATAAATGTGCCTGGCGTAAAAGTGGCATCGGCGGGTATTACCGCCCTCGAGCTTGTTGAAGAGTATTCCGGGGGTATGCAAAACGGTCACCAGTTCAAGGCCTATCTACCAGGTGGTGCTTCGGGTGGTATTTTGCCTGCCAATCTTGCTAGCATCCCACTCGATTTCGGTACACTTGATGAGTATGGATGTTTTGTTGGCTCGGGCGCGGTCGTGATTTTGAGTGACCAGGATCCAATTGCCGAAGTTGTCCTCAATCTCATGCGGTTTTTTGAGGATGAAAGTTGTGGCCAGTGCACGCCATGTCGCGTCGGTTGTGAGAAAGCAGTTAAGCTGCTGGAGCAGCCAGTTTGGGACGAAGAACTCCTTCGTCAATTGAGCGTGGTAATGACTGATGCGTCCATTTGTGGCCTTGGCCAGGCTGCGCCGAACCCGTTGCTGGGTGCCCTCCAGTTTTTTCGGGAAGAACTGCCGCTATGACCGATACAATTGCTTTTGCTTTAGATGGGCGAGAGGTTTTGGCCCAGCCTGGGGAAACGATTTGGGAGGTGGCTCAAAGATCAGGGATCGAAATACCGCATCTTTGTTATAGTCCTGCACCAGGATACCGCCCGGATGGCAATTGTCGAACTTGTATGGTGGAGATTGAAGGCGAGCGTGTCCTTGCATCTTCGTGCAATAAGCTGCCTGAAACGGGCATGGTGGTTCACTCGGTTAGCGAGCGTGCGCGGTTCGCCCGTGCAATGGTCATAGAATTATTGGTTGCCGATCAGCCAACTCGTTCGGCATCACATGATCCAGATTCGGAATTTTGGCAGTGGGCGGAGCGTATTGGCCAAGTCGAAAGCCGTTTTCCCAAGAGGGTAGCGCCTCCAAGCGATCCCAGTCACCCTGCGATGTTGGTTAATCTCGATTCTTGTATTCACTGCACGCTTTGCGTGCGGGCTTGTCGTGAGGTCCAGGTGAACGATGTGATCGGCATGGCTAGGCGAGGGGCTGCCAACTCGATCGTTTTTGATATGGGAGACGGGATGGGAGAGTCAAGCTGCGTAGCATGCGGGGAGTGCGTGCAGGCTTGTCCCACCGGCGCACTTCTGCCGGTCACAACCAAAACGGAAAATGAGCCGCGTGAGGTAAATAGTTTGTGCCCATATTGCGGGGTAGGCTGTCAGCTCACGTATCAAATTGAAGGTGACCGGATTGTTTCAGTTGTGGGTCGTGACGGGCCAGCAAATAGAGGAAGGCTATGTGTTAAAGGGCGGTTTGGGTTTGATTATATTCATCACTCACACCGTCTAATTTCACCACTAGTTCGCAAGGATGGCGTCCCAAAACTCGCCGAAGATTATGTTGACCCTGGCAATCCTTATACCCATTTCAGAGAGGCAACTTGGGACGAGGCACTCGATCTTGCGGCAGCAGGTTTGGCACGTATCCGAGAACAACATGGTGGTCAAGCGTTAAGCGGATTTGGTTGTGCAAAGGGGTCCAATGAAGAGGCTTACTTGGTGCAGAAAATGGTGCGTACGGGTTTCGGCACCAACAACGTAGATCATTGCACTCGACTTTGCCACGCGAGCTCTGTTGCCGCGTTGATGGAGACGATTGGTTCCGGCGCCGTGACCGCGCCTTTTAGTGAATCCGTTAATGCCGATGTGCTTATGGTCGTAGGAGCCAATCCCACGGAGAATCATCCGGTTGCAGCGACGTTTTTCAAGAACGCGGTTAAAGCGGGAGCAAAAATGGTGGTAATGGATCCACGTGGGCAAACGCTTAAGCGGCACGCGGATTACATGATTCAGAATAAGCCTGGCACCGATGTTGCCGTACTCAATGCACTGATGCACGTGATTGTGCAGGAAAATTTATATGACGAAGAATATGTGCAATCTCGCACTGATGGCTTTGAGGAGTTGCGTGTGCACCTTTTAGATTATTCCCCCGAGTCGATGTCAGAGCACTGCGGGATTCCAGCTGGCATTTTGCGTGAGGTCGCTCGTTTGTACGGTAATGCGGAGCGCGCTATGATTTTTTGGGGCATGGGCGTTTCCCAACATATTCATGGTACGGACAACGCGCGTTGTTTAATTTCACTTGCCTTGCTTACAGGGCAAGTTGGACGACCTGGTACTGGGTTGCATCCACTGAGAGGTCAGAACAATGTCCAAGGCGCGTCGGACTCTGGCTTGATTCCAATGGTGTATCCAGATTATCAGCCTGTTTCCGATCCGTCGGCACATGCGTTTTTTGAGGAGTTTTGGGGAGCCACCCTAAATTCCGAACCTGGGTTAACAGTAGTTGAAATTGCTGATTCAGCCCATGAGGGCACGATGAAAGGCATGTATGTTATGGGCGAAAACCCAGCGATGTCGGATCCGAATGCGAGTCATGTGCGCGAAGCGCTTTGTAACTTAGAACATCTGGTGGTTCAGGATATCTTTCTTACCGAAACAGCGGTCTACGCGGACGTGATCCTGCCAGCAAGCGCGTTTCCAGAAAAAGATGGGACCTTTACTAATACGGACCGTCGCGTACAAATCGGGCGACAAGCCTTAGACCCTCCGGGTGACGCGCGCCAGGACTGGTGGATTGTTCAGGAAATTGCCCGCCGTATCGGTCTAGACTGGAACTACGACGGACCGCGCTCGATATTCGAAGAAATGCGTGGTTGTATGCCATCCATCGCCGGGATTACATGGGATCGTTTGTGCGAGGAGGGGGCAGTTACGTACCCGTGCCGCAATGTCGGAGATCCAGGCGACCCCATTATATTCGGCGATGGTTTTCCCACCCCAGATGGGCGCGGTAAGCTCATACCAGTTAACATAATTCCCCCAGATGAAGTACCGGATGAAGATTTTCCAATGGTATTAACTACTGGACGTCACCTGGAACACTGGCACACCGGGGTCATGACCAGACGGGCTAGAGTTTTGGATGAATTAGAACCAGAAGCGGTCTGTGAGATCTCTCCAGCAGATGCTCGCCGGCTAGGGATCGTACCTGGGGCATGGGTCCGTGTTACGAGCCGACGCGGTGTGATAGAACTGAAGGCCCGAATTACTGGCTCTAACCCGGAAGGATTG
The DNA here is from genome assembly GCA_002938115.1 of Alphaproteobacteria bacterium MarineAlpha9_Bin7. Lineage (GTDB taxonomy): Bacteria > Pseudomonadota > Alphaproteobacteria > UBA7887 > UBA7887. Next base: position 5,633 of record PTKD01000027.1, read on the forward strand.
GTTTTTATTCCTTTTTGTTATTCCGAAGCAGCAGTCAATCTGTTGACCAACCCAAAGCTTGATCCATTTGGAAAGATACCCGAACTGAAATTTTGTTCGGTGCGGTTGGAGGAAATAGATTTTCCTAGGGTGTCGGCGCCTCAATGAACGTCTAAAGTTGGTTTGCGAGGCACTGCCCAAAAAAAGATCACCATCGATCCAGCATACCAACTGGTTAAGTGATATATGAGCTCGTAATAATGGTACGCACTTAATCATGGACTTGGCGCTCGCAAGCAAACTGTTCGGCAAGCATGTTGTTTGTGATTGTCGCGATCGACAGGGTATTGGGGATCAGGGGATACCCTTTTAGGTACACCAGTAGTGCCTCAATAAGCCAGTTGGTCGTGAGCTCTGCTTCTTCGAACGGTGGGCAGTATAGGCGAGCTCTCCCCTCGCGGAGAAGTTCCATATTGGAGGCTTCTAGGCCGTTCAGAACACCCCGCAGATAAACTGTGAGTATTGCACGCTCTTCAGTATTACCGTGGGCCTCTATTTCTAAAAACGTTGCTTTGTCTAGGTGTTGAGCGTTTGCGCATGTGAAGCTAAGTAGTGCCCCGAGCAACGCTCCAATGCAGGATCTCGTCATGGGGAAATTTGTTTTCCGGTGTCCAGGTGCCAATGTCGAATCACATTGTCTGCTCCGCCGGTAAGTGCGCTCTTTTTATCGGGGGAAAACGCTACTGCCCACACAGCACCTTCATGCGCGTCAAATATGCGCATTAATGACCTCGACGGTATGTCCCAAAGGATCACTTTCCCATTACCGTCACCGGACAAAGCGGACTTTCCATCGTGACTCACATCCAGTGAAGTCACAAAGCTTGAGTGATCGGTGAGTCGCGTCAATTCCAATCCACTATCTAAGGCCCATAGCCGGACCGAGTGATCCGTGCTCACCGACAAGGCTGTTTCAGTGTTCGGGATGTGGGCAACATCGTTAACGCTGTTTGTGTGGCCCCGAAACACTCGCAATACTTTCCCGTCAACAACGTTCCACTGTCGAATTGTACGGTCATAACTGGCGGACAGGATAGTACGTCCGTTTGGGGAATATTGTGCGGCCATCACGTTTGCCTGGTGTCCCCGAAGGGTACGGATAGATTTGCGGGTCTTCAGATCCCAGAGCTTTAGGGTGTAGTCCCAGGATGCAGAGACTAAAGATTGGCCGTCCGGGGAAAAATCTACTCCATATACTGCATCGTCATGGCCTACTAGTTGGGCTATCTCAGTCCCGTCTCTATAACTCCAAAGCCGTATAGAATGATCCCAGCTCGCCGAAGCAAATAGGTTTCCTATAGGTGACAAAGCAACTTCATTAACACTCATGACGTGGCCATCGAGAAGATTAAATTCTGTATGTTTGGAAAGATTCCACAGTCTTATGGTCGTGTCCCAACTTGCTGAAATTGCTGTTTTACCATCGTTGGTAACGACAAGTGAATTGACGTAACCGACATGTCCAGTCATTTCCGCGTTCACCGGCATTGCAAACAACAAAGAGCAGGTGAAATATAGCAACCCTATAAGTTTGGGAATTGGTCGCCCCGTCACCCAAATGATTGCCGATGTCATTTGGTACCGAAATTTGTACGGCGATGATGATAGGGGCTGAAAAAACTTTGGTTCTGGTTGGCCATGAAAGCAAACTGATTTCACCGCAACAAAGTTCATTCGGGAAGAATTGCTTTAAATTTTACGCTGGCATCGTGGGCAATTTGAGGGAGAAGATTTGTTTCCCACGAGAGATACTTTCGCATTTCCTGTTGTGCTTCTTCCTCTTTGTGGTCGTAGGGCAACCAATATACGTCGTTTGGCTTGGTCGCCATGTGGTCCGAGCCGCTGGCTAGCGGCAGCTCAGCCTTTAACCAGGCTTGGGTGCCACCTGAGAGCACTTTAACCGGTGCATGGACGTGCTTGGCCACATCAGAGGTAGCCAGGGTAGCAAGTAAGCCACAGGGTGAGGTCAGTACGTATTCGGGCGCATCTGGAATTCGAGCCAAACAGCTCTGGATTTGAGAGCGAACCGTGAACCAGGCGCCCGCTATATGTCCGTGTTTGTAGGTGCGACTGTCGGCAAAATCCAGCAACGCTATTTCCTGGTGTGGAAGTTGTGCGGCAAGCATGCCGGGATCAACTTGCAGCGTTGAGGCGGGAGGTTCGTTTTGTAGGAGTTCAAGGGGCTCGGGCCCAGTTTCCAGCGTGTGAGAACTGATTGGTGTCGTCAACACATGTACGTTTGGTCTGCCCATTTGAATTAGCCAGGACGCGGTTGTCTTGGCTCGTACTCCGTCATCGTCAACGAGTATTATTTGTGCACCGAGAGTACCCACATATGTATCGATTGCTTGCACCAGTTGTCCGCCAGGAGCAGTGCGGGAGCCAGGTAGATGACCGGATTCATATTCTTCTGCGGATCGCACGTCGAAGAGGTACATCGTGTGCGCCTCAGAATGTTTTTGCCAGAGCCGCAGAGTTTTCCAGTCAACAAAATTGACGCCCGTGCGTTCTGCGAGCCTTTGGGCTTGCTTTGTTGCCCATTCGATATTGTTTTCACTCGGTGTGGGCCCCGGTCGATATTTTCCTTTGTCGAGTTCAAACCCAGCTAGGTGCCAGCCCATTGTTCCGTTTTTTAGCGCTAGAACGCTGTTCCCAAGTCCGGCGTTAATCAAGGATTGTGCGCCAATAATACTACGGGTACGTCCGGCGCAGTTCACAACAACCAAAGTTTTTGGGTCTGGCGCGATTTCGCGGATGCGATATACGAGTTCCGCACCCGGTACGTTTATAGCTCCCGGAATGCTCATTCGTCGAAACTCTGAGGCTGGCCGGCTGTCTAGGACAACGACTCCAGTTCCGGAATTACAAAGACTGCTTAAATCCTCCGGTGTTATATTAGGGGTGCGGCAGGTTTCCTCAACGTATTCTCCGAATGCTTTGCTTGGTACGTTGATACCAGAGAAGAGCCCATAGCCTTCTTTCCCCCAACCCCTGACGCCACCTTCCAGGATGTTCACATCATTGTATCCGCAACGATTGAGCAGCGTTCCCGCTCGATACGCTAGATCCTCGTTTTTGTCGCCGCTGTCACACAAAATGATCTGCGTTGAGAGGCGAGGCACCAATCGTGGCACCTCGATTTCCAACCGACTAAGTGGAGCGTTACTTGCGAACAGAAGGTGATCTTCGGCAAACACACCTTGCTCGCGCACGTCTAGGATAGCTAGTTCGCCAAGGAGATTGTCAAGTCTCCCTTTCAGGACTCTGGGGGGAATCCCATTTATCACTTGTGAATATGTGGATTGGCCGGAAAGTACTTATAGGTCCCATCGGCCATGTTGAAGGCTTTTCTATGTGGCAGATGTTCGATGCTTCGGCCGTAAAAGTGGAAGTTGAGTGTGGGTTGGTCGACTAAACAATGAATAGAATGTATGTCTTCCGGCATGAGTGTGACGCCCGTTCCTGCGCCAACAATTTCCGAGTGAAATTCGCAAATCTGGGCCTGTCCCAAACTCTCTCCATTATCCAAACGGCGGTAGAATTTATTAAGCTCCTCGCCCTCGATTCCTGCAATGACTGCCCATGTAGTGTGATCGTGAGGCGGGGACATGTTTCCCTGTTTCTCGGAAACCGCGTAAAACGCGTATTCATGTTTGTCGTCCTCGGACAAAAGGTAAAGTGAGCTAGTGTTATCACCGATTTGCACTGGGAATATTTTACTATTGAACAGATCATGGCGAGTGGCTAACTCTAAGAGGCGCGCCCTCACTTCGGATAGCGTTGAAGGCGTTACACCATCTGAAGAGATCATTGCGCGAATATCTTTCACGCAACCATTGATTTCAGTTTTACGTTGCTCGTTAAGTGACAGCACGGCCGTTGCCATGGCACTTTAACTCCGTTCTACGTATAAATATCGTGGCTGATTCATTCAGCAGGAACTCGCCCAGCTTTGGGGTCATTCTCGGATATAGGGTCCCCGGCTTGATCACTCAGCTCTTGGAACCAAAGACTGTGGTGTTCGCGCGCCCAATTTTCTTCGACACGTCCGGACCACATGGCATCAATAGCGCCCTCCATTCCGACGGTGCCGATATATATGTGTGCGATGATTACGGCAGTTAGCGCCAACGCACCTATCGCGTGGAGCATTTGCGTTTGCTGCATGTCTTGGACGGTTGCCTCGGCCGCAAACGGGAACATTAGACTGAGACCCGAATAAGAAAGTAATGCACCGCCAATTATCACAGCTGCAAACACAATCTTTTGGCCCGCGTTGAATTTCCGTGCCGGCGGATGAACGCCTCGTTTGAACATACCACCGCCTTTGGCAAGCCATACAAGGTCGGTTTGGGTTGGCAAGTTATGGCGAATCCACAATAGAAACATGATTATCAGCCCAACAATGAATAGGAGGCCGATATAGTTGTGCACATACTTGCCAGCAAGTGTCACCATTGCAAACGAATCTGCGCCCATCCAAGGTTTAAATATATAACGGCCGTAAAGGAGATTGAGCCCCGTTAGTGCCAGGAGAATGAAACTGACCGCCACTGTCCAGTGGGTGAATCGTTCAAGGCTGGCAAACCGCAACACAGTTTTGCCAGTTCTGCCACTCTCTATGCGAATTCTACCCCTGGCCGCGAAAAATAAGGCTAGAAGTGCGATCGTGCCCAAGATCAGCCATGCACCGTAGTTTGAAATCGGTCCATTGCGGATTGAACGCCATTCCTCACCCTCCGACTGGACTAGGATGCCAGCCTTTTTGTCGGGGATCGACACCTTCCCCTGGATACCTCTGCGCACGGCGCGCCACATTTCCGCATTGTTGTCTTGACCGATACTTGGTGGATGAAGTTGACCATCTTCTTGGGCTAGACCTGATGAAGGAAGCAAATGCCATCCCAGACTTAGTGTGATCAGAAAAAATAGAACTTGGCACCACGAGGCCTGAACACTATTCATTTTTTTATCCGTTGCGCGTGAGCTGAACCAGTTACTGCTCCAGGGGCGACGCACTCTATCTAAAGCCATTTTCTTTAAAAGTTCTGGTGATGAGCACGGGCGCGAAGATCCTCTCGCGTTTCATTTTCAATCACTGGCATCGGCTCTCCTGAGTATACGCCTTTGTTATACTTGAGGATCCGACCTTGCTCTTCGTCGCGACAAGCCACAAGAGAAAGTGTAACTACTATCGCAACTGTTAGCCAAACCGGTCGCACGGTTCAGGATTCTTCTGGGCTATAAGCCGTACCCCAACCCCATGCACCAGAGCCAAAACCACGGGCAATCGTACGCTCACGATAGATATCGGCGATTTCATCACCATCTCCCGCTAACAAAGCCTTGGTTGCGCACATTTCGGCACACAAGGGTAGTTTGCCTTGTGATAGTCGGTCTTGACCATATTCATATTCGGAATCCTCGGGACCGCCAGCACAGAAGGTGCATTTATCCATTTTGCCACGGGTGCCAAAATTGCCTGCCTGGGGATATTGCGGTGCGCCAAAAGGACACGCGTAAAAGCAATAACCACAACCTATGCATTGGTCCTTCGAATGGAGCACTACACCGTCTTCGGTGGTGAAAAAACAATCAACCGGGCAGACGGCTGCGCACGGTGCATCAGAACAGTGCATACACGCTACCGATAAGGACATCTCGCCCGGTTTGCCATCATTGATGGTTACCACCCGGCGACGATTAATGCCCCAGGGCACTTCATTCTCGTTCTTGCATGCGGTGACACACGCATTGCATTCAATGCAGCGTTCACCATCGCACAGGAACTTCATTCTAGCCATTTGTCACGCTCCTCTGCGTTGTAGTTATGCAGGTTCAATGCGGCACAGGGTGCATTTAGTTTCTTGCATCGCTGTGACGCTGTCATAGCCGTAGGTCGTAGCAGTGTTGGCAGCTTCTCCGAGTACGTAAGGATCTGTGCCAGATGGGTATTTGTCACGCTGGTTCTTACCCATCCAGTGTCCGCCAAAATGGAACGGCATGAACACCACACCCTGGCCAACACGCTCCGTGATCATTGCTTTGACACGAACCCGCGCCTTTTCTGCTCCCTCGAGCCAAATGTCGTCACCGTCACTGATACCATGATTATTGGCATCAAACGGATTGATCTCCGCAAACATCTCCTGTTGCAGCTCGGCCAGCCACGGATTGGAACGGGTTTCCTCTCCACCGCCCTCGTATTCGACCAGTCTTCCTGACGTGAGGATAAGTGGATAATCCGTGCTAAAGTCTTGCTCCTGGATCGACTTGTATAGCGTTGGGAGTCGGTAGAAGACTTTGTCCTCATAGGTGGGATAGTCGGCGACCAAATCGCGACGGGGCGTGTACAAGGGTTCTCTGTGAATTGGAACGGGGTCGGGGAAGGTCCAAACTACCGTGCGCGCCTTCGCATTTCCGAATGGCGCACAGCCGTGACTGATTGCAACCCGTTGGATGCCGCCGGAGAGATCGGTTTTCCAATTGACTTTGCCGATGTCGTTGCCGCCAATCCCTTCGATAATGCCCAGTTCCCGAGTACTCAGATCTTTGTCCCAACCGAGTTTCAAAAGCATGGCCATTGTGAATTCCGGGTAACCATCCTCGATTTCTGACCCGACTGGGTAACTGCCCTCAGCAAGCAGATTTTCGCCTTCACGTTCCACCCCAAACCGTGCCCGGAAGCACAGTCCGCCTTCGGCCACGGGTTTGGACGTGTCGTATAAAATAGGCGTACCTGGATGGCCCATTTCCGGTGTACCCCAGGCGGGCCAAGGCATTCCATAATAATCCCCGTCACAAGGCCCACCGACCGCTTGCAGTGTGGTCCTGTCGAAGGTTTTCTGATTGGCCATATGCTTGCGTAGTCGCTCCGGCGATTGGCCGGTATAGCCGATAGTCCACATGCCGCGGTTGATTTCGTGCGTAATGTCCTCAACGATTGGGGCATCATTCTCTACCCCGATGTTCTTGAACATCGGTTCTGCAAAGCCAAATTTGCGCGCGAAAAGGTAGATAACATCTTGGTCGGGTCGAGCTTCGAACAAGGGTTCGACAACCTTTTCTCTCCATTGAATAGAGCGATTGGAAGCGGTGACCGAACCATAGGTCTCAAATTGGGTTGCTGCAGGCAGCAGGTACACCCCGTCACTACGGTCTTGCATTACTGCGGTCATGGTTGGATAGGGATCAACCACCACCAACGTATCAAGGTGCTCCATCGCCCGCTTCATGTCGGGCAAACGTGTCTGTGAATTTGGAGCGTGGCCCCAAAACACCATGCCTTGGATTGGATTGGGTTGCTCAATTTGTGCTGGGTCCTCAATTACGCCATCGAACCAACGAGAGACCGGGATCCCCTTGGCTGACATAATTTCTGGAGAAGCAAAACGGTTGAGAAGGTAGTCGTAGTCTGTTTCCCAGACCCGGGCCCAGTGTTTCCAAGCGCCAGCGGATAAACCGTAATAGCCGGGTAGGGTATTGCAGAGCACACCAAGATCCGTTGCGCCCTGCACGTTGTCATGTCCGCGGAAAATATTGGTTCCGCCACCTGCTTTGCCCATATTGCCAAGGGCTAACTGGAGAATACAGTACGCACGGGTGTTGTTATTCCCGTTCGTATGTTGCGTTCCGCCCATGCACCAGACTACGGTTGCGGGCCGGTTTTCGGCTAAAATTCGAGCAACTTTTCGCAGTTGTGACCCGGGGGCACCAGTTACGCGTTCTACTTCTTCTGGCGTCCATTTTGCGACCTCAGTGCGGATCTCGTCCATGCCCCACACGCGCTGTTGGATAAACTCCTTGTCCTCCCATTCATTCTCAAAAATATGCCATAGCAGACCCCAGACTAGTGCGACGTCGGTGCCTGGACGGAGCCTTACGTATTCATCGGCATGGGCGGCGGTACGTGTGAAGCGAGGATCACAGACGATCAAGGGTGCTTGGTTCTGTTCCTTGGCTTTCAGGATATGCAGTAGCGAAACTGGATGTGCCTCGGCGGGATTGCCACCTATAAAAAGCATGGCACGAGAATTATGTATGTCATTATAGCTGTTGGTCATGGCGCCGTATCCCCAGGTATTGGCGACACCCGCGACCGTAGTGGAATGACAAATTCGAGCCTGATGGTCAACGTTATTGCTGCCCCAAAACGCGGCGAATTTCCTGAATAGATAGGCTTGCTCGTTAGAAAATTTGGCAGATCCGAGCCAATACACCGAGTCAGGTCCTGAATTGTCACGTATGTGGGTCAATCGATTCCCGATTTCCTCAATGGCCCGATCCCAGCTGATCCGTTTCCATTCGCCACCCTCTTTCTTCACCGGATATTTTAAGCGGCGCTCGCCATGGGCGTGTTCCCGCACGCTGGCACCCTTGGCACAATGTGCGCCGAGATTAAACGGGCTATCGAATGACGGTTCCTGACCGACCCACACTCCGTCCTGGACTTCCGCCGTGACCGTGCAGCCGACTGAACAGTGTGTGCAAACTGACAGGATTTTTTTAAGCTCCCCCATGGTACCGGCATTACCCGCCGCTTGGGCTTTGCGAACGCGCGCAAGCGGCAGCGCTCCCGTGAGCGCGGCTGTGCCGCATGCAGCAAGTCCAGAGCGCTTTAGGAAAGTGCGCCGGTCCAGGAGCCCAGATGCGCTGGCAGACGCTTTCCCAATGCGGTTTTGCGGTGTAGTTGCTTTGCGTTTAATTAACATTGTTTTACGCTCCCTCTAGAACCGGGCCAACTGATACGCCTTTCGAACATGTTCCGTTTCACGGTAACGACTTCGATCACCGGTAGCCTTGGGGTCGGCGGCTACAGCCTCGGACTCATTACTGCTGATCGCTAACGCAGCCACCCCACCAATTGCACCAACACTCGCGGTTTTAAAAAAGCGGCGTCGATCGATTGATTTGTCGGGAGACGGTTTTTGCGACTTGGTCATGCTTTGATATCCTTTAG
>PTKD01000028.1 GCA_002938115.1 Alphaproteobacteria bacterium MarineAlpha9_Bin7
ACCTCCATGAAATGAAGATAGGTTTCGACAACTTCATCGTCGGTAACCGGGCGCCCTTCAGCGTGGTTTACTAAGATTTGAGTATTGTGCACAAGGGAGCCAAGCCTCTGGGCAGTCTTGATATTGGTCTCGAACAATTCCTCGTCGCGACCAAGCGTGTAATACCAACCTCCGGCACGCACCGGCAATCCATATTTATCGCTCGCGGCTATAAATTCATCCATTTCATGAGGAGCTGGTGTCTTATCCACATAGTCATGCACCCCTGCTTCCTTGACCATGCGGAAGCGAGTATCAATATCTGGCATACCATCTACGTCGGCGTGACGAATGCCGTTGGTCTGAACGCCGAACAGAAGCTTATTCGCCATCCCGTTTCTCTCCCATTTTACGCATTGATATGTAAGTACATTGTCTCGCCATCTATATCAAAATACGTCGGCAAAAACTTAGGTGGCGAAAAATAACAACTTGTCACGTGACCAAAGCTAGGGGTTTATAGGCGGCAACCTCTTCTTCAGTTAAACCTTGCAGTTCGTGTGGAAAGACTAGCCAATTATCAGTTTGATGAACAAAATAATCAGGCTCTCGTGATACTTTCCGTTTTGTGGGCTTGTGGTAAACCGTCGCAATTCGAATTGTCTTAGGTGTCTTTTCTCGCAGAAAATGGCTGATTTTACCAATTAACCCCTGCGTACTTCTTCCAGACTCAAACACGTCGTCCACTATCAATAATGAATTATCTGCACCCACATTTTCAATTATGTATTGCAACCCGTATACCTCAACTTGGTCTCGTTGTTTTTCAATGCCATAGTAAGATGACGTACGAACGGCAATATGATCGGATGGAAAACCGTGAAAACTCAGCATCTCATGAATTGCTATGGCGATGGGAGAACCACCGCGCCAGATACCCACAATGTAGTCTGGATGGAATCCATCGCGCATAATTTGATGACCCAGACGGAAAGAGTCATCCAGCAATTCTTGTGCCTGAACGAAGGTTTTTTTAATCATCCCCACTCCTTTGCGGAATCACATTCTAAACACACTACCGTGTGATGATCCCAGAACATCGCGAGCTTAATCAATGTCTGAACAAAACTAATGAAGGATTTCTCTTACATGGAGAATTTTAGTGAAATCCCACCCATTGCCAAAGATGTGCCCGTGCTCGACATGGCGCCTCTTATGCGAAACAAAGATACTTCACATTTGGTTCGTGAACTTCAAGCCGCTTGTGAAGGAACGGCCTTTTTTTACGCACTAAATCACGGCGTGCCACAGCCAACAATTGACGCGGCAGTAGATGCGTCCCGAAGGTTCTTCGAGCAACCAATCGACGTCCGAATGAAAGTCGAAAAAGATCAATTTCACCGCGGTTATTTGCCGGCTGGCACTACACAATACCCGGGACGCGGCCCCGACCTGAAGGATAGCTTCGACGTTGGCGTAGATCTGCCGCTAGACGACCCTGACGTGATCGCTGGCTTGCCCTTGCACGGCCCAAATCAATGGCCAAATTTGTCCAATTTTCGGGAACCCATTCAGGCGTATTTTGCGTCCGTTCGCGGATTCGGACTGAAACTATTAGAGGGACTCGCAACGAGCTTGCATTTACCTTCCAATTTTTTTCTCCATCACTACACCAAACCGACCATCCTTTTGCGTTTGATGCACTACCCGCCGCAGAAAGAGTCAGTATTGAAGGACTCTATAGGAGCTACCCCCCATACCGATTTCGGTTTAGCAACAGTTCTACATCAGGACCCGTCAGGTGGGCTCGAGATTCAAATGCCGGAAGGAAAATGGGTCTCAGCGCCATTCATCCCGGGAACATTTGTGGTAAATCTAGGCCAACTTATGGCTCGCTGGACCAACGACATCTATCGGGCGACTCCACACCGAGTAGTCAACCGCCGCACCCAAGACCGATACACCATACCCTTTTTCTTTAACCCGAATCACCATGCACTTGTTGAATGCATCCCCACGTGCCATAGCGCCGAGCGACCTCCACGATATCCACCAGTGCTTGCAGGAGAGCACATAGCCGGTCTGGTTAAAATCAACCAAGATTACCAACCCACCAACACGTTAGATCGTTAGAAATTGCTATAACAAAGTCCGACAGCCAGAAGGAATTGTCCCAAAGTTGTTCGTTTATCGTGAAACGGCCGGTCGCGCGAAAAGAATTTGAAACCCGAGCTTTAAGTTGTGCACCAGTTTGTACCCGTTCACATACATCCCCATCAGCGCGGTGCCAAAGGTCACGCAAACATAACCGTTGCTAACGGACAGAGTTGAAAAGTTTTGCAGCACCCTGCACCAAATATTCATAATCACAACCAAACTGCACCCACTGGAGTCCCCTCTCCAGCCAATGCAAGGCAAGTTCCGGCTCCCACCCCAAACCCATGCCGACGTAAATATTCTTCTTTCTAGCTGCGTCTATGACCTTTTGTATGGCCGAAACAATCGAAGGATGGCTCCGGTCACCAAGATGGCCTAAGGAACTGCTTAAATCCATAGTCCCAATGACCACTGAATCTAGGCCTGGAACTTCAAGAATTTCGTCTATTTCGCTGACTGCATTTGCATGCTCTATCATCACCGCAACAAACAGTTCCGTGACGGAAGCTTCCAGATAGTCTTTGAGGGACGTTCGGCCGTAGTCCATGCCGCGTCTCACCCCGAACCCCCGTTTGCCGACAGGTGGATACCGGCAATCCGCTACGACTCTCCGTACTTCGTCGACGCCTGTAACTTGTGGTACAATAATACCGTCCACTCCGGAGTCTAAAACCGGCTTTATACTTTCCGTTGCGCTTCCCGGCACCCTGACTAACGCCGGTTTATTGCAGGCTCTCGCCGCCAAGAGATGCCCTGTAACACTTTCTATGGACATCGGACTATGTTCGGTATCAATCCAAAGGAAGTCGGATTCAGGACCAAGAGCCTCCGCAATGAATGGGTCCTTAAGTGTAATACTTGGGCCTATACAGGGAATTCCTGAATCCATTTTTTCACGAAACTGTTCCAGTACACCCATTCTAACCTCCTGTTCTTTTGGTCCCGATTTCGGCGTAACATACAGCCGGACATGCGCTTAAATTATATATGAGACATATCTATCGACAACGGTCCCCGACCGAAACTCAAACGCAAAATAGTCCTAGGCCGAATGTGTGGGTACCTCTGTGTGCACGGGAGAGGAAAGAGCCTAAATATAGATGTAAAAAAGTTAACGAGTTTTTTCCAAAATCTCCACGGAAAACTGAAAACGTAATCTAAAACCTTGCGCTACATTCATACATGCGGACAAAATGTATCACCTTTCCCTTCATGGAGGATGTTGAGATGAATATTTTAGCGGGTACCAGTAAGGGTATATTCTCCCTGGATGGAACGAATGCACGGCGTGTGCTTGAAAGCGTCAGTGTGCGTGATCTTGTCAAAATTAACAGTCTCCTATTCGCCGGCACCGATGCTGGTGTGTTCCAATCGGATGATGACGGTGACAGCTGGTTTCGCGCGGGGATAGAAGATCGGGAAGTTTGGCAAATACGTGACGCAGGCGACAGTGTCGTTTACGCAGTCACTCAGCCCGCAGGATTGTACCGCAGTAGAGATGGTGGTTTGAGCTGGCAAGAAGTACAAGCCTTCGCCAAGATGCCTGAAGCTGCGGAATGGTGTCTACCCGTAACCCCCCCGCTACCCCCCAGAGCTCGGGCCCTCGTAATTGATCGCAATGACCCACTCCGCATTTGGGTAGGCGTAGAAGTAGGCGGTATCGCACGTACCATGGACGGTGGTGAGACCTGGGAACTCGGGCTACCGGGGGAAAATCCTGATCTGCACATGATGTGTGCCCAGCCTGATAGGCCCGAAGTTCTGTATGCCTCGACCGGTTACGGCCGGCCGTATGGCGTGGCAGAGATGATTGAGGGCAATGCCGGTGTATTCCGTTCCGAGGACGGCGGCGAAACCTGGCATTATGCATGGAAAGGCGTCACACCGCGATATTCGCGGCCCATGTGTATCCACCCAAGATCGCCACACGAGTTAACGGTTGCATGCGCACCAAATGCATTTTCTAACTTCAAGGATGATGGCGGCGCTCAAGCGATGCTATTTCAGTCAGGGGATTGCGGCGCGTCCTGGCGCTCACTCTGCGATCCCGCACATTCGCCATCTGCAGCCAACATTCATGGCCTGGCGCCTGATCTCGAACGACCGGGCGGCGTCGTGATTGGCACCGATACAGGAGAAGTCTGGCGCGTCAGCAACAATTCAAAATGGGAGCTGCTCGGGTCTGGTTTGCCGACGGTACTATCGACTGCAACGCTTTAGTTTCCGAGTTATTCAAAACCACGACCCAAACCGTAGTGGCCTCGCCTTTTCCTAGAACAAGGAAAAGGCGAGGAAGCAACGGCCCCCGTTTTGGAGGGAGGGTATCTGAACGTGAGGCCGATGCGGTGCGATCCTGCTGATGTGAAAACAGGCTCACATTGCAGTTGCTATAACTATGACAAGCACATGTCAACTAATATAAAACGATATTTCATTCTATGAAACGCCGGGAATAAGAGCGACCTTAGGTGAGGAACCAGAGGTTGCGAATGCAAAATGCACGTCGGCTAATTTTTCTCGCAACTATCAACAGTAGCGCAATCCCAGGCAACTACCTGGCTACCACGCCTCACCAATCATCTCAGCAACTGGAACTAGGTGGAGCTGGAAAAAGACCATTCCAATAATTGATAGCTTCCACGGTGTACGACTGCGTTTATGACCTACCATGAGACTCAAGATCACTAGCGACGTCCTCATGGTCACCAACAACAATATGATGCTTGCTTTTCACGATATACTTCTCGCAGAAAGGGACGAAAAAAAGTGGCACCAGCCCGCCCGCAACAATCCCGAAAATCATACTTCTCACGTGGGGGTCAACGTAGCTCGCGATTAAATCCGCAATTACGTGAGACAGGACCGCTCCAAAAATTCCCGCTGCATAGCCACTCGAAGCGAGCTTTAAGAGCCGATTTATGCTCCAACCGGAATAATAGCCCAGCAGCATAATGCCGACGTGAACAAATCCAAAAACGAAGCCTCGCAAGTTCCCGGCTTCACCTAACAAATAGTGTTCCAAAACGTGTTCCATAAATAGCTAACTACAGGAAAGGCAGATTACAGGGATTTCAAGGTGGCTGTTGCCAGCAAATGTAAGACCCAATGATTCTGGGCCTCGGCTTAAATCAATTCCCATCTCCTTGTTGCAACTCTCATATATTGTTTCGCATTTCTGACAACAGTTGATAACGTGCGTATGTTTTTCTTTTGGCGCAGCACAGCAGACATATTTATTTAGTGCTGCAAGGCGGTGCACCATTTTCAAGCCACACCAAAAATCTAAAACCCGATAAATCGTAGCAATGTTTAATGGCTTTCCCTTTTCATCCAGGATGTCTTTTAGGGCATAAGCTGAGATAGGTTTTTTCCGCCGTCCGATGGTTTTGAGAATCAAAAGACGTTGCGGGGTCAGCGAGGCTCCGCCCTCGTAGCATCGTTCGACAGCAAGGGATTTGAGCCCCCTATTCATCTACAGCCCCGAGGCACATTAATTGAAGTCCAACTTATGTATTAACTCTGGAATTATATTTATATAATGCAATATTATTGCATTATATCGACAGGGGGACAAGCATAGATAATGTCCTCGAATGACTGCTCCTAAGGTGTTTATATAAAATGAGAAGATTGGTTTCCGAGCTAGGAATTGGGCCTGGGATCTTCAATGAGTGAGTTAACTCTTAATGTCTTCATCCCTGTCCCCTTTGTTCACATGCGCGGTGTTTTAGGTCGACGTCAATGATTCCACCAGGGCATGTCCGAGAACGACCGCATATCGATTTCGTGCGTCCAGGCCGATCGATGTTGCTGGGATATATGGAAATAAGTGTCCGCAACCTTAGCAGGAAGTATGAGACCATCATGGCTCATGCCGCGGGTTTCTCTAAGTTCCTGGAACCGTTCTGGGCCAAGCATTTTCCCTAAAGTATCGGGAGCATCTACCATACCATCGATGAGTATATGAGCTACGTGAATTCCTTTGGGCCCGAATTCTGCATTAAGCGTTTGACAAAGCATGCGTCGTCCACCCATGGCCGCCGCATGTGAATGCTGGCCACTGTTCCCACGGACGGCTGCCGTTGCCGAGGTAATTAAGATCGTCCCTCTTTCGCGGCTTTCCATAAAGGGGCAAACGGCCGACGCAACGCGAAATAATGCAAAGGTGGCGAGTCGCCAGCCCATTTCAAATGCTTTGTAGGAGGTATCCTTCAAAGCCCTATCACCAATTTGCGCGCCCAAATTGAAAACCACCGTTTCTATCGGACCAATATCAGCCTCAACAGAGGCCACCCGGTCTTCTATGCTATCGGCTTCAATGGCGTTAAGTAGAAAGCCAGATGCGGAACCACCTTCGCTCTCAATGGCCTCCACCAACTTATTCAGACCTTCTTTATCTGTACGTCGACATAGGACAGCATGATAACCACCTTGAGCAAAGCGTTTTCCGACGTTGCCACCAATGCCGGCACCAGCACCAATTATTAAGCAGACAGGTTTCATGGTTTCGTTATTCCTCGTGGCTCCGATAGCTAGCCATTTCAACAGCGAAGTTTGTTAGACTCATTGGTAAGATGTTTATAATGCCTATAGCTACCAATTAGCTTTTGTACATCCTCATCGAGGCAGTTTCACAGCGACCGTGCCGAACCCCAGAAACTGACCAATTGAAGGTTGGACATAGGGCAAGTCTTTAAACGTCCGAACTACAGGATGTGGCCCCGATGCCAGCACCAATGGAACAAACGCGATAAAAGGGAGTGAGTCAATGAAAGCCGCTGTATTGCATCAGGTTGGGCAACCGCTTGCAATTGAAGATGTCTCGGTCGACAAACCCGGGCCGCGCGAGGTGTTGATTCGAACAGCCGCTGCCGGCGTTTGTCACAGCGATCTGCACTTTGTGGAAGGGCTTTACCCTTATCGCCTGCCAGTCGTGCTAGGTCACGAATCAGCAGGCATCGTCGACGACGTGGGTGCGGACGTGAACTATGTCAATCCAGGGGACCACGTGATTACTTGTCTTTCCGCCTTTTGTGGTCATTGCGAAGCCTGCACAACTGGACACCCTTCGATCTGTGACGGACGGGAAACACGCCGACGTCGCGATCAGGCGCCGCGATTACACCAGAGCGAACGGACAGTCCAACAATTCGCTAACCTCTCTTCCTTCGCTGAGCAAATGCTGGTCCACGAACACGCATTGGTAAAAATCCGAGAGGACATGCCGTTGGATAAGGCGGCACTCATAGGTTGCGGCGTCACCACAGGCGTCGGCGCTGTTCATAACACAGCGAATGTCGAGGTTGGGTCGACCGTTGCGGTCATTGGTTGTGGTGGGGTCGGCCTATCCTGTATCAACGGCGCTTCTATCGCCGGTGCAGGACGCATCATCGCGGTGGACCGGGTGAGCAGCAAGCTTCGTCTCGCCAGGGAATTCGGTGCAACGGATGTGGTAGACGCAACGCAAGGCGATACGGTAGAGAAAATCAAAGAAATGCCCGGGGGGGGCGTGCATTTTGCATTTGAGGCCATAGGCTTAAAGCAGACAACGGAGGAAGCATTCAACATGCTGCGCCCTGGGGGAACTGCTACCGTGATTGGCATGGTGCCCTACGGTACCAAGATTGAAATCCATGCGGCTGATTTCCTACAGGAAAAGAAGCTCCTCGGCTGTGCGATGGGTTCAAACCGATTTCGCGTGGATATGCCGCGCTATGTCGACTTCTATCTTTCGGGCCGTCTCAAACTCGACCATTTATTGGCCAAGCATATCAGACTAGACCAAGTAAACGATGCCCTAGACGAGCTAAAAACTGGTGAAGCCGCCCGTAGTGTCATTCTGTTTGATACCTAACTCGAAAGTGGCAGAGCAGTCCTCCTGGTTGCCTACTCCCCATTGCCGCCAAGTAGGATGTTCAAGGGAGTGTCGTTTACCGAGACAACACCATCAGATGGCACTTGAAGCTCATAAATAAAAGTCGTGCCTCCGGAACTCTCGGTCACAGCAGGCCTTCCAATACCTTGGACGAGAATAAGAAGGGTCATTATGGTCGATGCACCCGAAATCGTTTTGGCCTGCTCGACAACTAATTTTGTCACCTCGTCCAACCCCGTAACGGTCGCTGTCGCACCTTCAACAAACCCTAAGGCACTGGCCTGGATCAACCGAAAATTCGGTCACTCGCAGCGATGGAATAGAGCGGAGCAGCTACATTAAGCCTCTCAATTTTAATCTGAGAACTAGCCTCAACCATTTTCCCACGCAGCATGCCCATGACATCATAGCGCAACCCAAAAAAATCGCACATCATCGTGTGTTCATTTTATTGACATTGACAAACCCGCCCCCGCTAGGTCTTCAACTGAAAATCGAAACATTACAAGCCTCGGCCGTCTGGCTAAAAGGTTCTATGGCATGTCTGAGCGAAAGATCAGTCTTCTAACAAAGGTGTCTTATTCAATTTTTGTTCAAGGTCCCCGTTTGTCTGAGATTGGCTAAGTACTTTCACGACCTTCTCCGGGGTTATCGGCAGTTCGAAAACACGCGTGCCAATAGCATCGGCAACAGCGTTGGCGATTGCCGGGGCGACCGGGGTGAAGCTTGGCTCGCCGATGCCCTTGGCACCGAAAGGCCCGAGACCGCTGCGAGATTCTAGGATGATGGTTTTGATCTCCGGCATATCCATGGAGGTGGGGATTAGATACTCGCTGAAGCTGGGACTTACCAGTTTCCCTTCCTGGTAAATTAACTCTTCGCTCAACGCGTAGCCTTGCCCCATTAATGCGCCCCCTTCAATCTGGCCTTCGACGGCCTGAGGATTGATGGCTTGACCGATATCGTGGGCCCCCACGCTCTTCAGAACCGTGACCTCGCCGGTTTCTGTATCCACCGACACCTCAACGGCGTGACAGCCATAGGTGAAATCGGGGAAAACTGGACCTTGTCCCGTTTCTTTATCGATTGGGTCGGTGAAAGGCGCGCGGAACATGGCCAGTTCGGAACGCTGCAGTCCCTCGGACGCGCCACGCGCGGCAAGATCTGTCAACGATATAAAGTTTGATGGATCGTCGACTACGAAGGCCTGTCCGTTTGCTAGGTCGACCTCGTCGGGCTGAACATCGAGTTCGTTCGCCGCGAAGTCGATCATGCGACCACGCAGGATCGAGCTCGCCTTATGGACAGCATTGCCCGTCATATAAAGCGCACGTGTTGCAGTTGTGGTGCCAGCGAGAGGCGTAACAGCGGAATCGCTGTGGTAAATTATCACATCTTCGAGGCCGACACCGAGCGATTCAGCGGCGATTTGGCTAAGGGCGGAAACCTGTCCCCCACCGATGTCTGTAACACCAGACCGCACAATAACCGTACCGTCAATCTCGATACCGACCCAGGCTTCGGCTGTATCATGGAGCCAGGTAATTCGCCCATAGCTTTGCTGATAGGTGGCCACACCGCGTCCGATCTTTACTGGCTCTTCGGCCTTAGTTTCTTCTCCAAGGGCTTCGAGGGCCCGCGTCATGCATTCATCGCTCCAGATAGCACTCTCGACCGTTTGTCCTGTTGCAGTTTTGTCGCCGGTGCGCATAAAGTTGCGACGTCGTAACTCAAACCTATCTATGCCGATCGCCTTGGCGATTTCGTCCATTTGTGCTTCATAAGCAACACAGGCTTGCGCTGCACCAAAACCGCGGAAAGCGCTGGTGTACATATTGTTCGTCGCAATGGCAGCAGAATCGATTTTTACATTATCGATTCGATAGGGACCGGGCGCCGCAACGGCGGAGTAGAGTAGCACGTAGGGGCTGAGAAATACGTAGGCCCCGGAGTCTGCGCGGATGTTGACCTCAAGAGCGGTAATTTTCCCTTGTTTCGTCACGCCGGTCTTATGGGAAATCACAAAAGGGTGCCTTTTCCCATGGCCGAGAAAAGAATCCTCCCTTGTATAGGCGAGTCGCACTGGGCGCCGCGTCGCTTGTGCGAGCAGTGCCAAGTAGAGTTCAACGGTGATGTCCTCTTTACCGCCAAACCCGCCACCAACCATGGCCCCCAGAATACGGACCTTGTTGTGCGGCACGCCGAGTGCGTCAGCGATGAAACGGAAATGTTCGATGACTTGGGTCGACATACGGATGTTAATAACTCCGTTTTCGTCGACCCATGCCAAGCCGACCTCGGGCTCCAGAAATGCGTGCTCAATGAATTGGGTTTTGAATGTATTTTCGATGATGTGGTCGGCCTCGGCGAAGCCCTTATCAACATTACCTTTGCGGATCTTGTGCTGTCCTACGATATTGTCCGGTTCCGTAACGATAGGTGCGTCCGGCCCAAGTGCGGAGTCAATGTCGTAGACACCAGGCAGCGGCTCGATTTCGTATTCAATGAGGTCGTGCGCTTTTTCGGCAATTGCAGGCGTTTCAGCGGCGATCAGCGCAAGCGGTTCGCCATGATGGCGAATGAACTCGCGTACCAAGATCTGGCGATCCGTTGACGCCCGTTTTTGCCCGGTCTGTCCGGGGATGTCGGTCGCGGCCAGACGGTCCGGCAGTTCATCAGCTGTGAGAACGCATAACACGCCTGGCAAATTTCGCGCCGCAGATGCATCAAGGTGTTTCAGGCGGGCACTTGCCAGTTCGCTTCGAAGAACCCTCCCGTGCAACATACTTGGCATAGTATAGTCGCCAGCGTATCGCGTGCGGCCGGTTGCCTTGCCCTCTGCGTCGCTCCGCTCCAGAGGTTTGCCAATCTGTCGCAGGACGACATTCGCTTCCGTCTGCCTGTGGGGCGTTTGGTCAGTCATTGCCGCCGCCTTCACGTAAGACAGTGGCAGCCTGTCGGATGGCGGCAAAAATCTTGGTATATCCCGTGCAGCGGCACAGATTGCCGCTCAACGCGAGGGCGATATCATCATCGGTTGGATTTAGCGTTTCGCGCAGCATCTCTTCTGCGGCCACGATGATGCCGGGTGTACAGTAGCCGCATTGGACAGCCCCTTGTTCCATGAATGCCGCAATGAGTGGATGCGGCTTGTTGGTGTCATTCAATCCCTCGAGGGTCGTAATTGACCTACCCTCGACGGTCCAAGTGAGTGTTAAACAACTGTCTACTGCCTCGCCTTCGATCTGAACCGCGCAGGCACCACAATCGCCTTTCTCACAACCGTTTTTGACTTCGAATTGGCCGTGCTGCCGCAGGCAGTCGAGCAGAGTTTCGTTTGCCCTGGCCAGCAACTCGTGAGGGACCCCGTTGATTTTGACCGGGATAGCTTTCTCAAGGCTCATGTGTGGGCCGTCTTTTCCGGAAGTGAATGCCAAGCTTGGGTAATCAACCGTCTTGTCAGGACACGGACAGAATGCCGGCGATAATTTGCGGACGCACGCAAATCGTCAATCGGTTTGGATTGTTCCATTGCTTTTTGCGCAGCATCATTGATCAACTTTTCACTCAGTAACCCACCTGCGAGGATTGCCTCCGCATCTTTTGCGCGGAATACCGTGGGGCCGACGGAGCCTAACGCGATCCGCGCGTGGGTGCAGCGATCGCCCTCTCGCGTTACGGTCACAGCAACCCCCACAACGCTGATCGCATCACCTTTGCGGCGCGCCAGTTTGTAGAACAGATTGGCAGTGTTCGAATTGGGAACCAGCCAGGAAAGGCCGGTGATTAACTCGTCCTGTCTGCGCAGGTTCGTTTTGAAACCCGTATAGAATTGGTCAAGCGGAACCGAGCGGCAGCCTTCAGCATTGGTCAGGCAGATGGTTGCATCAAGAGATAACAGTGGCGGCACAGTGTCTGCCGCCGGTGATCCCGAACAAATATTTCCGGCTACGGTTGCCCGGTTGCGCACCATTTGGCCGCCAAACACACGGGCCGCATTAAAGAGCGATGGCGCAGCTTCTGCCATCGCCGGGCTGTGGAGAATGTCGCTCAGCGTGGTGCCACCGCCAATGGAAACTTGTTGTGCGTTGATTTTGATTTCGCGGAAGGCCTGGATATTTCCCAGCCAAACGAGCCGCTTCGATTTCTCACGGCGTGCACGGAGATCGACCAACAGATTGGTTCCGCCTCCCAATGGCGTCGCGTACGGAAGGGAGGACAGAGATGCTTGAAGATCGCTAGGCATCTCCAAATCAAACTCGCTCAACATCACACTGCCTCCAAGGTGTCTCGATTGGTTTTTGATCCTCGCGCATTACCCATCCTAGCCTTCTCTCTCTTTGGGAAAAGGAGCAAAATGCAGAGCCCGATTGCCCACGCTAACCATCCACTGATGTGGCAAACCGAACCGAGCACAGCAGAGAGCCATTTCAATCGGTCCCGAACCAACTTTACACATCCCAGCCGCCATCGACGGAAATCTTCTGTCCTGTCATATTTCGGCTCTCGTCGCTGGAGCAGTAGAGAACCGCATCAGCAACATCCTCAGGCTCCGTCACCCGCCCAAGGCACATCTCTTCAACATATTCCTGATAGACCTTTTCGAATGTCCAACCACGCACTTTTGCCTTCTCTTCGCAGAGTTTGTCCATGCGCGGCGTGTGGACAATACCCGGCATCACTATATTGACGTTCACATTGTGCTGCCCTGCCTCCAGAGCAATTGTGCGAGTCAAGCCGCGCAGCGCCCATTTTGACGAACTATAGGCGGTCCGGTATTTGTACCCACGAAGTCCCGAGGAACCACCAATATTGACGATTTTGCCGTACTTCTGTTCGATCATAGTTGGCAGCGTGTATTTGATTGGCAAAAATGTCCCGCGCACATTGATGTCGAGCACATTCAGAAAGTCGTCCGGATCAATATTTTGAACCGGCGTTTCGATCGGACCAGTAGTTCCGGCCACATTGACCAGAATATCGATCCGTCCGCCGAAGGTCTCCTTGGTGCGTTGGACCATCGCTGCGACCTGCTCCGAACTCGTCACGTCCGCCGAAAACGCCTCCACGCGGCGCCCCATGGCGCGGACTTCCTCCGCCACCTCCTCAAGCGGTTTAATATCTCTGGCGGCCAGCATCATGTTTGCGCCCTCGCGACCAAGGGTGCGGGTAATCGTGCTGCCCATGCCTTTCGCCGCGCCTGTGATGATGGCGATCTTGTTTTCCAGCCTCATGATTTCCATCCCGGTTCAAATTTGGTCTTTGAGCGACACACCGTAACCACCGCCACCGCTACTTTCGAGTATGACACGGTCGCCATTTCCCAAACGGATATTGGTTTTGCCGGGGAGTTCCTTACGCCGGCCGTCCGCGGTGACTAGATTGACGCGGAAAGGCGCACCGTCCTCGCCGCCTTGCAATCCGTAAGGAGGAATGATCCGACGTTCAAACATCGTCGTCAATGACATGTCATCCGCAAGGACAAGATATTCCCGATGCAGTCCTTCACCACCACGATGCGCACCCGCACCACCAGAACCGCGCCGAAGTCTTTGGCTTTCGATACGGATAGGATATTCGGATTCGATAATTTCGGCAGGTGTGTTCATCACATTCGACAAATGGACCCGAACGACCGGCGCACCGTCGCGATCAATGCGTGCGCCCTCGCCACCCCCATGGGTTTCGTATAGCGTTGCCCAGGTGCCGTTTCTGCGTTTGACACTGAACAACAGTAAGCCCGATGTCGTGCCACCGCCGGCACTGAGCCGTTCCGGGATGACAGGTTCAAGAGCTAGGAAGATGGCGTCCGCCACGCGTTGTGAGGTCTCGTGATTGCCACCAACGACGGGTAGGTCGATCGCCGGTTCGAGAATCGATCCGGGCCTGGTAATCACGGTGAGCGGCCGGTAGCAACCACCGTTTGGTTGAATGTCGGTCCCGGCCAGAGCTTTCATCGTATAAAACGCCGCCGCAGACGCAATGAAAGGTGTCGTATTGATCGGGCCGCGTGCGGCATCGTCTGAATCAGAAAAATCGAATACGGCGGCGCTTTCGTTGAGCTTAATTCTGACACGTACTGCGAACCGCCGGTCATCGATGCCATCATCGTCGAGCCAATCCTCGCCTATATATTCTCCCGGCGGTAGACGAGAGATAGCGGCTCGCATCTGCGCTTCCGCCCGATCATGCAAGGCGGTAACAGCTTGGTTCACAGTATCCAACCCGTGACGGGCACAAAGTTCCCGTACATGACGATCCGCGGTACGGGTTGACGCCATTTGCGCCAATATATCACCTTCACGCTCCATTGCCCCGCGCACATTCGCCAAAACAAAATCCAGCTTCTCTTGGTCTGGACCATCTTCGGTGAACAGCCGGACTGGCGGAATACGGAGGCCTTCCTGCCAAGTATCTGTTGCATATGATACGTAGCTGCCAGGCACTGCCCCGCCAATATCTGCCCAGTGCGCTAGGCTTACGGCAAAAGCCTGAAGCGTGTCCTGGACAAAGATCGG
>PTKD01000029.1 GCA_002938115.1 Alphaproteobacteria bacterium MarineAlpha9_Bin7
GCTCACCACAAATAGTCATCAAGGTAGTTGACTTTCCAGCACCATTAGCACCAACCATGGCCACGATTTCCCCTGCATCGACATGGAGGTTAATGCCACGCAGGGCCTGGATCCGACCGTAAAAACTGTCAACATTTTCTAGGTTCAGCATGGCAGACCCGGTTGGACGGCGTCTACATCGTAATCTTCCTCCTCGCCCAGATAAGCGCGAATTACCCTAGGATCATGACGCACAACCGTGGGAAATCCGTCCGAAATTTTTTGGCCATAATCGAGCACAACAATGTGATCGGAAATATTCATCACAACACTCATGTCATGCTCGATCAACAAAATACCGATCCCCTGCGTATCACGTATATCGCGCAAAAGCTCGTTGAGCGCACCTGATTCATTGCGGTTAAGTCCCGCCGCAGGCTCATCAAGGCACAGTAGCGCAGGTTTACTGCACATTGCGCGAGCTATTTCCAGACGCCGCTGGTCTCCGTAGGGTAGCTCGCCAGCTTGCCGATCTGCATCCGAAATAAGACCAATTCGATCCAGCCATTTTTTAGCCAATTCAATGGCTTCATTCTCGGCATCATAATAGCGAGACAACCCCAGTAGTCCGGCGACAGAAAACAGGGACGCTCGCATAAGTTCGTTATGTTGAGCAACAATCAGATTTTCCAAAACGGACATGGCCGGGAAAAGCCGAATGTTTTGAAAAGTACGACCGATCCCAGCCCGCGCAATTCGGAAACCATCCATACGCTCCAAGTATACTGGCTGTTTACCTTGCACAGTAAAGGTTAACCGACCCACCGTGGGTTTGTAGAAACCCGTTAAACAATTGAAAACCGTGGTTTTCCCTGCACCGTTTGGGCCAATAATCGCTGTTATCTCCCCTTGGGCTGCAGAAAAAGATAGATCGCTAATTGCGACTAGACCACCAAACCGCATGGTCAAATGCTCAACCCTAAGTAATTCGTTGATAGTCATTTTAATGTTCTAGAACCACTTGGGTATAAGGTCAGAGTCGGTTTTCGGTGAGCAAGCAAACCACGCGGCCGCCAGAGCATCACTAAGACCATCGCCAAGCCAAATACCAGCATCCGATATTCAGAGAATTCTCGCAAAGCTTCGGGCAATAGAATTAGTGCAGCAGCAGCCAATACGATCCCGATCTGACTACCCATCCCGCCGAGCACAACGATCGATAGGATGATGGCCGATTCAATAAAAGTGAAACTTTCAGGACTGATAAACCCATTTCGGCTGGCAAAAAATGCTCCCGCCAAACCACCAAACATCGCGCCTAATGCGAACGCTGACAATTTGGTGTTGACCGGATTAATGCCGAGAGAGCGGCACGCAATCTCGTCTTCCCTAAGCGCCTCCCAAGCCCTGCCAATTGGCAATTTACGAATCCGAAGCACGAAAACGTTTGTCACAAGTGCGAGTATCAGTATTACGTAGTAAAGAAATGTAATTCGATGGTCACCCGAAAATGGTAAATCAAAATACTCATGAAAACTATGTCCCTCACGTGTTCGACGCGTGAATTCCAGGCCAAACAATGTGGGTCTCGGAATACCTGCTATACCATTTGGACCGCCAGACAAAGCAACCCAGTTAGTCAATACAACGCGAATGATCTCGCCAAAACCCAACGTCACTATTGCCAGGTAGTCGCCCCGTAAACGTAGTACAGGGTACCCGAGAAGAACCCCAAACATGGCGGCAACAGCCCCAGCGATCGGCAAACAACCCCAGAAGGACCAGTCGTAGACGGTACCAAGAAGCGCAAACGTGTAGGCGCCGACGGCGTAAAACGCCACGTATCCAAGATCCAACAGACCAGCGAGGCCAACTACAATATTTAAGCCCCATCCAAGCATCACGTAGATGAGCACCAAAGTAGCTAAATCAATTGCACGGCGGTCGACCTCTGGCATAAAGGGGAATAACAGTGCAACCAACACTACTATTACGGCAAACGAGACCCGCCTACGATCGATGACAGATCTTAAATACCCGAAGCTGGGCAGATGCAATCGGCTCTGCTGCCATAAACCGCGCGTCGATGTTAAGACACAACGGCCCACAAATACGATGACGACAGAGACAACGAGCGCTTCCCAGCGAAACTCAAAATTCAGTCCCGTCCCGGTGGTGTTGGTACGAAACCCGATGAGTGGCAAAGCCAGCAGGAACGCTACCAACGATGCTAGCCCAGCCTCCTTAAAGGCGGTAAAGACTGCCGTCATCTTTAGTTTACCCAGTTCCACGGGATTTTGTTTATTCACCGGCTAAACTTTTTCAATGTCCGGACGGCCAAGCAGACCCGTCGGCATGAATATCAAAACCAAAACGAGAATACCGAACGATGCTACATCCTTGTACTCAACTGAAAAATATCCCGCCCAAAATGCTTCCACCAACCCCAACAACATTCCTCCCAACATCGCCCCAGGGAGCGACCCAATGCCCCCTAGAACTGCAGCGGTAAATGCCTTGAGGCCAGCGACAAATCCCATAAAGAAATCTATTACGCCGTAATACAATGTCACCATTAGGCCTGCCACAGCAGCAAGCATTGCACCCATGACAAAGGTCAGTGAAATAGTTCGGTCGACATTGATACCAAGCAAGGTGGCCATACCCCGGTCTTGCTCGCAGGCACGCTGAGCTCGACCCAAGGCCGTCCTTGCGATCAAGGTCGCAAAAATCGCCATCAGGACTACGGTAAGTAAAATGATGAAAATCTGAACGTAGCTGAGAGTTACTGTGAAATTGCCTCTCTCATACAAGGATATCCCACCTCGTATGATTGGCTGAATCGCCTTAACTCCGGGCCCTTGAGTAAGCAATACATAGTTCTGCAAAGCCAGGGACATTCCGATAGCTGAAATCAAAGCCGCTAGGCGGTGCGATCCTCGCAGCGGTCGATAGGCAACGCGCTCCACTGCCCAACCATAGGCAGATGTGAAGAGCATCGCCACCAGCAACACCATTATTAGTGCCAACGGGATCCAAGTAACCCCTGTGACGCCCAACATGGTGAACGTGAGCACTGACAGAAAAGCCCCGATCATGTAAATCTCGCCATGGGCAAAATTTATCATTCCAATAATGCCATAGACCATCGTGTATCCGATGGCTATCAGTCCATAAATGCTCCCAAGAGTAATTCCATTAACCAATTGCTGAATAAAATAAGCCATCGACCATTATGCCTGAAATACATGGAGTGGGCATGTTTGCCGCCGTGCCGACCCCCTCCAGAAAACTCCGTTACGATAGTGCCGGCACGAAACTTGGATACGTAACAATAGATTACCCTTTATAGTCTTAATGGAAAGATAGTTTAATTCCATTAAGTAATAGGCAGCTGAATCGCCAAGCAGGCCGCAAGCCGGTACACTGAGTATAATTGAATTTTGAACCGATAACGGAAGGTGGAACTCTAAAAGATAATGCCACATCGCGATATCAGAAGTGGGTTTTGGACTGGAGCATTTGTCCTCTTGTGTCTAGGCTCAGCTCCTGCAATTTCAGCGCCGATTCCAGAAACAACGCCAGAGCGGGTCGGGCTTTCTTCACAAAAACTGCAGAGGATCGACGCGGTTTTTGAGGAAGGCATAGCAGACGGACACATCCCCGGAGCAGTAGTCGCGATAGCACGTCAGGGGAAGCTTGCATATTTCAAGTCGTTCGGTATGCAAAATGTCGCAGCTAACCTGCCTATGCGTACCGACTCAATATTTCGAATCTATTCCATGACCAAGCCCATCGTAAGCGTTGGCACGATGATTCTTCATGAGGCGGCAGAGCTTTATCTTTCTGAGCCAGTGGAAAAATATTTGCCCGAACTCACGAACATGATGGTTGCAAAGCCTGACGAAAATCCAGGAACAGACACTAGTGGAAACCAGATGGTACCCGCCGATCGACCAATCAAGATTCACGACCTTCTACGACATACCTCAGGTTTCACGTATGGGTTTTTCGGGCAATCTCCTGCCAAGCAAAGACTGAAACAATCCGGGTTAGCCAATCTTACCTCTTTAGACACTCCGTTGGATCAATTTGTTACCCGCTTGTCGACACTCCCGCTGGCTTATCAGCCAGGGACGCACTGGGAATATGGTCGATCCACGGACGTACTCGGATATTTAATTGAAGTGATTGCCGGGGAAAACTTAAATTCGTTTCTAAAGGAAGGTATATTTGAGCCGCTAGGCATGCTCGATACTGGTTTCTGGGTGCCTAAGAAAGACTGGTCGCGTATCGCTGAGCCATTGGAGAATACCGGCGAACCACAACTCATTGACGTCACGAAACAACCGGAAATGCTGGCCGGAGGGCACGGACTGGTCTCCACTGCAGGCGATTATCTGCGCTTTTGTCAAATGATGCTGAATGGTGGCGTACTAGAAGGTGTCCGTATCCTCGGACCGAAGACTGTAGAATACATGACTGCCAATCATCTTGATGAAACGATCAGCCGTGCTGGACCGTATTATTTACCTGGCCCCGGCTACGGGTTTGGGCTTGGGTTTGGCGTACGTGAGGCCAACGGGATCTCTGCATGGCCCGGATCTGCCGGAGAATTCTTTTGGGGTGGCTATGCTGGAACTTACTTTTGGGTTGACCCAGATGAAGAACTGATTGTTGTGTCGATGACACAATCAGTAACGCACCGGGGACATTACAGAATGGTGCTGCGGAATCTCGTGTACCAAGCGATCATCAACTAAAAGTAAGTGCGACATATTTGCGGCCGTTCACTCTCTGGTAACCAACATATCACGCCGCCACCGCCGTCTTGATACGTAGTCGTTGGAATACCTCTTTTAGCGCTATAACGAGTTGTTCCATCATTGCATCACTATGCAAAGGCGACGGCGTGATGCGGAGCCGTTCAGTCCCACGTGGTACCGTTGGGTAGTTTATTGGTTGCACATAAATACCGTGGACCTCAAGCAGCCGATCACTCGCTTGCTTGCATAAAACGGGATCACCTACCATCACTGGTATGATATGGCTCGGGTTCTCGATGAACGGAATGCCAACCTTACGAAGTCGGTCTTTTAGGGTGCCGGAGCGTTCCATATGCTGCTCCCTTTCCTGCTGGCTCACCTTCAAATGGGACACAGACGCCAGAGCACCCGCCGCAACCGCAGGGGGCAAAGAAGTTGTAAAGATAAAACCCGACGCAAAGGAGCGAACGGTATCGCAAATATCCGAAGTACTGGCGATGTAACCACCCATCACGCCAAATGCTTTAGCTAAAGTTCCCTCAATAACGTCCAGTTCATCCATCAGACCCTCTCGTTCGGCAATACCGCCGCCTCTGGGACCGTACATGCCGACCGCGTGAACCTCATCCAAATATGTCAGGGCTCCGTACCGCTTTGAGACCTCACACAACTCCGCAATTGGGGCAATATCGCCATCCATAGAGTAGACCGACTCAAAAGCAACAATCTTTGGAAGATCAGGGTCCAGGCCTTTGAGATGCGACTCAAGATCTCGGGGGTCATTGTGCTTAAAAATCTTCTTAGGTGATTTGCTGTGCCGAACTCCAGCGATCATCGAAGCATGGTTTAACTCATCAGACAAAAGCACGCATCCTGGCAACATGGCGCCCAGAGTACCCAGTGTCGCCTCATTTGATATGTACCCCGATGTAAAGAGTAAAGCAGAATCTTTGCCGTGAAGATCGGCGAGTTCTCGTTCCAACAAGACGTGGTAGTGAGTCGTACCCGAAATATTCCGAGTCCCGCCAGAGCCAGCACCAACATCTTGGATGGCCTGAGTCATAGCATTGCAAACTGTGGGGTTCTGGCCCATCCCAAGATAGTCGTTGCTACACCAAACGACCACATCGCGGGCATTCCCTCGATCGTCGTAAAAGGAAGCACGGGGGAAGGTGCCAGCATGACGCTTTAAATCGGCAAACACGCGGTACCGGCCCTCATTACGTAAGCCTTCTAGGGCCTTATCAAAGAAACCGTGATAATCCATATCCAGGCCTTAAATCAGTTTGGGTCAGTCGCCCGATTAATTTTTGCCACAACACATCTGCCTCAACGTATACATCCCAATTCTTAATTTAAAGGCACGACCCCCGACTAACCCGACCAAGTATCAACTACATTGACGTGCATCACATCGGTGGAAAACTTACAATCCACTTATCGATTTGGGCCCCTTGTTTGTGGATAAGGCTGCCACCGTGTTAAATCAGTTTTTGGGAGCACTCCCGGGTTGACTGCGCTACGAGGCCATCGGCCAGTCAACACCGTTGCAATTTCCCTCCCCATACGACGCAAAGCCTCAGGCCTCATGCGGTCCGAAGCTGACGCAACGTGCGGAGAGCAAATTACATTACTCATTTTCACCAAAGGGTTATTTGAATCTGCTGTTATTGGCTCTTCTTCAAACACGTCCAAAGCGGCGGCGGCTATCTCCGCATTCTCCAAAGCCAAAATCAATGCACCCTCGTCAACGGTCGGTCCCCGCCCATTATTGATAAAAATAGCGGACTTTTTCATGGCCGAAAAATGCTGGTTGGTAAGCATATGGTGGGTCTCTTCATTGAACGGTGCATGCATCGACACAAAATCCGACCTTTGAAGCAAACGAATGAGACTGGGTTCCGGTTCAACTCCAACAGAACTCATTTCTAATTCGGATAGATAAGGGTCATAGGCAATTACCCGTAAACCAAATGCATGACAACGCCGAGCAACAGCTTTAGCTACGTTCCCGAAGGAAACAAGTCCTATAGTCTGCCCCCAAAGCCTGGGAAACCCAGACAATAACTCCCGTCCTTTTGCCCACTCTCCTTCAACAGTCATGCGGTGCATCTCCGGTAACCGTCGAAAGGCTGCTAGGAACATAGCCATCGTGTGGTCGGCAACTTCCTCTATAAAAATATCAGGCACATTAGTCACTACAATTCCGTGCTCTGTCGCAGCATCGACATCAACCGTATCGGAACCAACTGACCCCAAGCCGATAACTTTGCATTTTTCCAGAGCAGAGATTATTTCTCTGGTTATTCGCCTGTTGTGACCAATTACTGCATCAGCATCCCGAGAGGAATCAATAAACTCATCCACCGTCGAGGCCTCAACCTCGATTATGGAAGCACCTATTGGATCGAGAGCCTCTCTTTCCATTTCGTATGCGTTTTCACCAAATATGCTGCCTGTCGCCGGACGTTGCACGACAACTTTAAATTTGGTCTCCACCATATCCGTAGTATCCCCCCTGATTTGCACACGACGTCAAAATTAACTTCCTAGGCCGCATTGATCATGTCGCTTCTTGTCAGCCCAAATTAGGACACTGGACCAGCTGATTAGATCTTGTTCCAGGCCACCATCTTCTGAGTCTGCTGACCAAGGCCGTCAATCCCAAGTGTCACCACGTCACCAACCTTGAGAAAACAAGGCGGTTTCATGCCCGCACCAACCCCAGGTGGTGTACCAGTTGAGATTACATCTCCAGGATTCAACGACATCAGTTTACTTGTGTAGCTAACCAACGTGGCAACATCAAAAATCATGGTCTTCGTATTCCCATCTTGTCTCCGTTCCCCATTGACATCGCACCACAATCGACATCTTTGAGGTCTTGGAATTTCATCCTTGGTGACCAGCCACGGACCCATTGGCCCAAACGTGTCGCAACTTTTCCCCTTTGTCCACGTAAGACCCATCTTCATCTGAAAAAATCGTTCTGACACGTCGTTACAAACAGTGTATCCCGCCACATAATTGAGAGCGTCCTTTTTAGAGACATGTTGCGCACGAGTGCCGATCACAACACCCAACTCTACTTCATAGTCGGTTTGCTTTGACCCTCTTGGCACAGCAACATTGTCGTTCGGACCATTCAGCGCGCTATTCGCTTTCAGAAAAATAATTGGCTGATCCGGAATAGGCGAGTTTGTCTCCTTGGCGTGATCAACGTAGTTCAAACCGATACACACAATTTTTCCCGGCCCATCCCATGGAACCCCGTAACGTGGTCGTCCCTTCACAAGTGGCAAGCGTTTTGCGTTTATTCGTGCAAGCTTTGACAGTGCTTTCGGTGAAAGCTGGTCAGCTGTTATATCAGCAATTTTCCCACTTAGATCGCGAAGCTTACCATCTTCATCTACTAAACCCGGTTTTTCACGGCCCAAGCGACCGTAGCGAACTAATTTCATAGATGTTCCTCCCTGGTGAAAAATTTCGTTAAATACAGATACCGCCGTCGACAATCATGGTTTGCCCCGTTACGAAGTCAGCTGCATCGGAAGCTAAGTAAACAACCATTTCAACCAACTCCTCCGCGGTAGCAAGTCTACCCATGGGCTGGCGGGCAATAAACATTTTTCGGGCCTCTACAGGATCGTCATACGCATTGATGCGATCCTGCAACGAAGGTGTATCGACTGTGCCTGGGCATAGAGCGTTGCACCTAATGCCATCTGCAACATAGTCGGCTGCAACCGACTTGGTAAGACCAATTACCGCCGCCTTCGACGCCGAATAAGCAGCGCGATTTTGAATTCCCTTCACCGAGGACGCAACGGATGCCATGTTGATAATTCTTCCGCCCCCGGCATCGATCATACCGGGCAAATAAGTTTGGATCACACGAAACATGGACCGAACATTTAGGTCAAACGAGAAATCCCAGTCTTCCACCGGGCAATCGAGTACTGACCCGTTGGCAACGTAACCGGCACAGTTAAACAAAATATCAACTGGCCCAGTACGTGAATATGTCATTTCAATTTGTTCAGCTTTAGTAACATCAAAGCCAAAGCAAGTGGCTTCGGCAAGACCAACGAGTTTGCTACCATCAATATCCGTTGCAAACACGCGCGCACCTTCCCGCAGAAAAGCTTCTACCGCTGCTCGGCCCATACCTTGCCCGGCGGCTGTAATAAGCGCTGTCTTTCCTTTGAGCTGCATCATGAGGCCGGCAAATAGTCTTCGCGTATTGGGCTGAAAACATCCACCTCAACAACATCACCTCCCACCGCATAACCACCATGGTACACTCCTGAAGGAACATGCATGACCGAGCCTGGACCAAGATCGAAAGTGCCATTGTCACATTCCATCCGAAAAGTACCTTCGAGAATGTAGGCAAATTGCTCGTGCGGGTGATTGTGGCGTGGAAACTCAGTCCCTTCCTTTATAAAATACATCACGAGCATCGCCCTCTCTCCAACAATTACCTTTCGTCGTACTCCTTCCATAACCTCTTCTTCAGTCACGCTATCCCAATCATAAGCTGTGGGATCGAGCGCGCTAACGACGGACACCGATGCTGCCATCTTCCTCCCCCTCACGTAATGAAACACCAACTAATGCACTATTTTCCGTGACAATAACGGCGACCATCACGGCCCGGCAAGCGGTTTTCCCGACCGATCAACAGATTGCGCCTATGTTTTTTTACAACTAGTCTGCAGGCTCGGCCTAAATCGACTAGAGGTGATGCAATGTCTTCTGACACGGAAGTGACCATTCGTCTTCACGACGCAGATAACGTCGTGACCGCTAAGGAGACGATCCCGTCCGGCACCAACATTCCCGGAGAAGGATTGGCTACAGCCATGGAAATTCCAATGGGCCACAAGGTCGCCACCGAGGTCATCTCAAGTGGCGAAGCAATCCGTAAGTACGACCAAATTATCGGCTTTGCGACAGAGCAAATAAACCCGGGCTCGCACGTTCACACTCAGAATGTGGAGATGAAGGAGTTCGATCGTGACTACAAATTCGGAGAAGACGCAAAACCGACAGATTTTATACCGGATGCCAAACGAGCCAAGTTCCAGGGTATCGTCCGCCCCGATGGCAGAGTGGCAACTCGGAACTACGTTGGAGTACTAACTTCGGTGAACTGTTCGGCAACGGCAGCCCGTTATATTGCGGACGCTTTCTCTGGTGACGCACTGGCCGACTATCCTAATGTCGACGGAGTTGTCGCCTATACACACGGAACAGGCTGTGGCATGGCAGGTTCCGGGTTGGGCTGGGAGCTATTGCAAGCAACTATCAACGGTTACAAACGTCATCCAAATTTTGCGGCTCTGCTGATGGTAGGCTTAGGTTGTGAGGTAAATCAGGTGGCTGGTATGTTGGAACGCCATGGCTGGACTCAGGACAGCACATTTCAGGCGATGACCATTCAAGATGCCGGAGGCACTATGGCGACAGTCCGAGAAGGTGTTGCCCGGGTAAAAGAAATGCTGCCTGAAGCAAACAAAGCTGTTCGCGAACCATTGGCCGCAAGTAACCTAAAACTGGGTCTTGAGTGCGGCGGCTCTGACGCCTATTCCGGCATTTCGGCAAACCCATCGTTGGGTGCAGCCGCAGATCTTTTGGTTCGTAATGGCGGCACTGCTATTCTCGCTGAAACCCCAGAGATATACGGTGCAGAGCACCTTTTGACCCGACGTGCAGAAACCCGGGAGGTTGGTGAGAAACTGGTTGGGTTTATCAGGTGGTGGGAAGGCTTCACGAAAAAAAACGGCGCCGAGATGAACAATAATCCTTCTCCTGGCAACAAAGCTGGGGGATTAACTACTATTCTAGAAAAATCTCTTGGGGCGGCCGCCAAAGGTGGGACCACAAATCTCGTGGACGTGTACCAATATGCCGAGGAAGTCACGGCAAAAGGGTTCACTTTCATGAACACTCCTGGCTACGACGTCGCATCTGTGACCGGCATGGTCGCAGGTGGAGCAAATGTTGTCTGCTTTACGACGGGACGAGGTTCAGTTTTTGGCTGCAAGCCGGTACCCAGTATCAAGTTGGCCACCAATCGCGCCATGTATGAACACATGTCGGAGGACATGGATATCAACTGCGGGCTAGTAATCGATGGTGAAGCAAGCGTGCAAGAGATGGGGGGAAATATATTCGATGTTATCCTGAAGATCGCATCTGGAGAACAATCGAAAAGCGAATCCCTTGGATTTGGTGGTGACGAGTTCGTTCCATGGCAAATTGGGGCGGTGATGTAAACCATCATGGCAAAGTACCAATATGTCTGAAAGCCGTTCAGACCGTGACCCCGCACTACCCATTCGACGTCAAGTAGTTGAGTTACGGGATTCCTTAATCCGAGAGATTGCCCACGAAGGCATGGACAATCCGGACATCATCCCATTGTGGTTTGGGGAACCAGACCTGCCCACGCCCGACTTTATTGTCGCAGCGTCAGATGCTGCTTTGCGTGCTGGCCACACCTTCTACACTCCGAATCTCGGCATTCCCGAACTGCGGGAAACTTTGTCTACCTATATGTCGGGGCTCTACAAACGCGATATCGGCCTAGAGAGAATAGTTATAACAGCAGCGGCAATGAACGGCATGATGATGACCGCAGAAGCCTTAATCGACCCAGGCGACAACATGGTTGCCGTAACGCCGGTCTGGCCCAATTTTTTGCGCTGTGTGGAAATCATGGACGGACAAATTTATATGGTGCCACTAACACCAGAATCCACTGGTTGGCAGCTTGATTTAGATCATTTGTTTGATGCCTGTGATGCACGAACCCGAGCCATCTACATCAATTCACCCAACAATCCAACCGGTTGGGTAATGGAACAAAAACAGCAGCAGCAAGTCATAGATTTTTGTCGCCAACGGGGGCTATGGATCGTCTCCGACGAAGTGTATGCACGTATAATATACGATCAACCTCTCGCGCCGTCGTTCTTGGAAATAGCCGAGCCCGAAGATTTGGTAATCGTAATCAATAGCTTTTCCAAATCCTGGGCCATGACTGGCTGGAGGTTAGGTTGGATTACCTGTCCGCACGGACTAACGCCTGTGATTGAAAAATTGAATGAATACAATGTAGCCTCACCGTCCACGGTAGCTCAACATGCTGGAGTGACCGCAGTACGGGATGGAGAGAATTTTGTGAACTCGATGGTCGAGCGGTACCGTATAGCGCGCAATGTTGTCCATCAGCGCCTAGGGTCAATGGCACGAGTCCACATGCCTAAACCGGACGCAGCCTTTTATGCGTTCTTTACTGTCGATGGGATGGGTGACAGTTTAGATTTCGCTAAACGGACTATGCGCGAAACTAAAGTGGGACTAGCTCCGGGTCTCGCCTTTGGTGCGGGCGGTGAGAATTATTTAC
The DNA here is from genome assembly GCA_002938115.1 of Alphaproteobacteria bacterium MarineAlpha9_Bin7. Lineage (GTDB taxonomy): Bacteria > Pseudomonadota > Alphaproteobacteria > UBA7887 > UBA7887. The sequence goes on from PTKD01000029.1 coordinate 12,160, forward strand.
GAATTTGTTATGCCAAGTCTCCAGAGGTTTTAGGTGTAGCACTAGATCGGCTAGCGCCAGTGCTGGACGTCTGATCTGAACTGCCATGAGTACTGCCCCTCGTGTGGAAACCATCACTGAGGCCAGCTTACAAGAAGCTGCGAAACTGATCCGAGCAGGTGAGCTAGTCGCGTTTCCTACTGAAACCGTGTACGGCCTCGGAGCAGACGCAACTAACGATCATGCAGTTGCGCGTATTTTTGAGGCTAAAGGTCGCCCTCAATTTAACCCACTTATTGTACACGTTAACAATCTGAAACAAGCACACCTGCACGCTACGTTCAATAAGGAGGCAAATCAACTGGCGGAAAAATTTTGGCCGGGGGCATTGACCTTTGTATTACCATCCCGTCCCGGCTCTAGCGTATCCAAGTTGGCACGCGCCGGCCTTGAAACGGTGGCCGTGCGGGCACCGATGCATCCTGTTGCGCGTCGCTTGCTAGAGCTTGCAAAATGCCCTGTTGCCGCACCGAGCGCCAATCGTTCTGGCCATTTAAGTCCAACCACCGCACATCATGTTGCCGAAGATTTAGGTGCAGAGATAACTTTGGTCCTCGACGGTGGTCCGTGTTTGATAGGGGTTGAGTCGACGATTATTGATTTATCCAGAACACCCCCGTGTCTCCTCCGACCCGGCGGGATACCATCAGAAGATATTGCCGCAGAACTTGGAGAATTGGATATTGGCAGTCCAAAATCAATCCGGGCACCGGGAATGCTCACGAACCATTACGCACCCGTGACACCAGTTCGACTAAATGCGCAAGACTGCAAAGATAGCGAGGCGTTGCTTGCTTTTGGCCCAAAGCCAATCCCAGATGCAAGGGTCTCAGCAAACTTGAGCCCAACCGGTGATCTCGTCGAAGCGGCCAGTAACCTCTTTGCGATGCTACATATGCTCGACGCAACAGATTGCACTGCCATCGTAGCAATGAGCGTGCCCGAGCAAGGTCTTGGACTTGCAATCAATGACCGGTTGCGCCGGGCTGCCGCTGGACGCGAGTAAAAAGATTTCCTTTACTGCCACGACTTGTGCCTCATGTTCCGTGGTTCTCAGATCAACACCCCCACAATAAAAGCCGCACCCTCCTCAGTAATCTCACCACTTATTACTTGGGCATACAAAATTAACCCATTCCCACCAACCCAGACGATGCAGTAACCTTTCTAGGTTCTCGGCAAAAACATATTGGTTAGGCCGCCAACGCGCAGAGCCGCGCTACGGTACAATCAAGCGCCCAGCCGAACTCACATTGGGAGACGCATAAGATGGTTGCAGATTTGAGTGTTGCCGCGGGAGAGCTGGGCATAAAATATTTTCTCATCAGCTTTACCGACGTGTTCGGCGTGGTTCGCTCTAAACTGGTCCCTGCCCGCGCTATTGCCAGCATGGAGCGTTCAGGAGCCGGTTTTGCTGGCTTCGCAGCCCACATGGATATGACCCCTGCAGACCCCGACATGTTTTCCATTCCGGACCCGGAAAGTCTAATCCAGTTGCCCTGGAAACCTGAGGTGGGTTGGCTCGCAAGTGACCCCTACATGAATGGAGAACCGGTTGGTCACGCGCCGCGAGTAGTACTAAAGAGAGTTGTGGAACGTGCAAGCGCCGCTGGGTACTTTGTTAAGTCAGGTGTGGAGGCCGAATATTTCGTGATTACGCCAGATGGTTCAGCAATCGCGGACAGTGCCGATATTCAAACCAAACCTCAGGATCCTCTATCAATCCAAAACGTGCCCCTTCGCGCATCAGGTTGTTGAAGTCCAAACTCATCGACTGAGTTGGACTGGGGGTTCTCATCTTCAATTCCTTGCTGAGCATCTTCCAGCAAAGCTCGTAGCTGTATTCAAATCGCTGGATGACGCTGTCTCGAACTTCCTCATCTGCCGGATCCTGCAGGTGACGATGAATGGCTTTTTCCAAACTTGTGAGCGCTTTTCTCAATGATGTCAGATCCAATTTCTTCATTCGTGGCACTCACAAAAGTTTTTTGGTAGTGGATTACTCTTAAATGACAAGGTATGCTCTGGTGGTTATGTCTCAACCTTACAAAGGAGGATAGCGATG
>PTKD01000003.1 GCA_002938115.1 Alphaproteobacteria bacterium MarineAlpha9_Bin7
GGGCGTGTCATTATCAAAGTTGTCCAACCATCGATGGAGAAACGGCTCTTTAGGTGCAGGCCTTGCTCTCGATAAATGGCGACAATACTTGCACCTTGATTATCGAGCACCCCGGATAAGACTACCGTAGCACCTGGAGATAAGTTTTGTGCAACCGATGGAGCCAGTCTCACCAGTGGACGCAGCAAGATGTTTGCGACAATTAGGTCGAATGGGCCACTTTGGCGTATCATTGGTGAGGTGGTCCCATTGCTAACGACACATTGAACCAAAGTGTGAAGCTGATTTCTGCTCACATTTGCGCGGGTGACGCGTACGGCGATGGGATCAATGTCACTTGCAATCGTTTTGACTTTCCACAATCGAGCTATTCCCATAGCTAAAGTTCCAGCGCCGCAACCAATATCAAGGGCGCGGACTGGTGCGCGTACACGTGAAAGTTCGCTGAGTGCGCGCAGGCAGCCCTTGGTTGTTGCGTGGTGACCGGTGCCGAACGCCGCACCAGCATCTACTTCTAGTTCGATCAGGGTTGGATTTTTACTTGAATCAGAGTGGCTCCCGCGCACAACGAACCGACCCACGTGCACGGGCTGAAGGTTCCGGACACTCTCTTGTGCCCAGTTGTGGTCTCCCAGTGTCTCGATTGTTGCCAATGGCATTTGTATGCCGGCCATTGACGCTGCTTTCCCTAAAATTGAAGAGACAGTGCTATGGCTTGGTTTGTTGATCACGTAACCGCGTAATAACCAGTCCCCTGAATGTTCTTGTGTGCTCAGTGCATCAACGACAGGTTCAAGGGCACGCTGGAATAGATCTAATGCACGGTCAGGTATTGTCACGGCAATTTTCCAAGTCGTGGTATACTCGTTAGTCCTGTCGGCGTTGATCTTTGAATTTTTATAACGTTGTGCCAATTGATTGTACCGAGGCAATTAAATCAATGATCCGTAATTTTCTGACAGAGCGGCTTGGAATCAATTATCCAATTATCCAGTCCCCGATGGCTAGTGCAACGACGCCAGCCATGGTAATTGCAGCTTCGGAGGCTGGAGCCCTGGGTTCCCTTGGTGCTGCATACATGGGGCCTGATGAAATTCGTTCCGCCATAAGAGAAATCCGTCGATCTACGAAGTATCCGTTCCAGGTCAATCTATTCGCGCCACAAAAGCGATATTCACTTACCGATGATGAGGTCGACCGAGCGACAACGCCACTCCGCTCCATTCGAGAAGAATTGGGACTCGCTGACCGTAACTCGGTTCCCGAATACAAAGACAGATTTTCGGATCAACTTCAGGTTTTGCTTGACGAAGAAGTCTCCATCATAGGATTTCATTTTGGCCTCCCGGACGACGACGACTTGAATAAAGTGAAAACTGCAGGCGCATTATTAATTGGTTGCGCTACAAAAGTATCGGATGCTACTGCTTTAGAAAAAGCGGGGATTGATTTTATTATTGCCCAAGGCTTTGAAGCTGGAGGTCATCAGGGCACTTTCCGATCCGAGGATGAGCCATCCATGATAGGCTTGATGGCTTTGGTTCCGCAAGTCGTTGACGCAGTATCAATCCCTGTAATTGCAGCTGGTGGTTTGATGGATGGGCGCGGACTTGCCGCCGTACTGGCTTTAGGAGCCAGTGCGGGGCAGTTGGGCACAGTATTTCTATCCAGCCCAGAAAGCAAAGCCCACGAACTTCATAAGAGGCTACTGCTCGATGGGGCCCGAGATGGCACCAGAGTAACACGAGCTTTTTCTGGTCGGCCCGCAAGGGGCTTGATCAATAGAATGATGAATGAGCTTGATGTTATTCCGAATGGGATTTTGCCTTTCCCCTATCAGCACAGTCTTACTACTGAAATACGCGCTGCAGCTGGAACTAAAAACAGGCCGGAGTTTCTCTCCATGTGGGCCGGGCAGGGTGCGAACATGTCGCGCAACTTAAGCACAGCGGAGATTGTTAATTCTTTAGCCGTCGAGCTAGAGCAAGTCTTAAAGCGAAAAAATTGAGAATTAACGGCAACGCAAACAGGCATCGTTTTTGGGCCGAATCCATTTAACTACAGTTCTACAGTTGATAAGCTCGATGCGCGCCACTATCTTGTCGATGAGATCCTTGAGTAGGATGTCCTAGCAACTTCAGGTTGTTTTCGGGACACTAGAAATCTACCATATGTGTTACGCAGGTTTGACGTAATTACAGATCACTTTTTTTGTGCCCGCTTTTTCAAAGGAAACCTCAAGTTTATTGCCATCTATGGCAGCAATAGTTCCATAACCAAATTTTTGGTGGAATATGCGGCTTCCGATCTGGAATGTGCCAGACGGATAGTTTTCTGCAGCGAGTGGCTGCTCTGTTGTACTTTGATGGTGCATTGCGTAGCGTCCCCAGCTGCTGCGTCTGCGTCCCAGGTCCGGTCTTTGGATATTTTTAAAATCGAAATCCGGTTCAACGAGTTGTGAGGAGGTATTGATCTCGCTTGAGCGGGTAATATGTCCCTCGGGAAGTTCGTTAATGAATCTCGATGGCAATTGCGAGCTCCATTTTCCAAATAAATTGCGATTTGCGGCGTAGGAGATGGTGGCAGTGTGGCGTGCGCGTGTTAGCCCGACATAGGCGAGGCGTCGTTCCTCTTCGAGGGCATTCAAACCGCCTTCATCAAGTGCACGTTGATGGGGGAACAACCCTTCTTCCCATCCGGGCAGATAAACGGAGTCAAACTCCAAGCCCTTGGCGCCGTGGAGCGTCATGATATTTATCATGTCTCCATCCACGGTTTCCGCATTGTCCATAACCAAGCTAATGTGTTCGAGAAAGCTGTTGAGGGAGTCAAATTCATCCAGTGCACCTATGAGTTCATTAAGGTTTTCAAGACGCCCAGGGGCTTGAACGGATCGGTCGTTTTGCCACATCTCTATGTACCCTGAGTCATCTAATATGGTCTGCGTTAAGGATGGGAGACCCTCAACATCAGCGAGACTTCGCCAACGATCAAAGTCGTTAATTAATTTTTTTAAGCCAGCACGAGCAGTGCCATGCAACTCATCGGAGTCTGTTAAATCACGGGCGGCGGACATCAAAGAGCATCCACTAACACGTGACACAACGTGCAACTTTTGAAGGCTGGCAATGCCGATCCCTCGTTTTGGCCGACCGATAATCCGCTCAAACGCCAGATCATCATCTTCTTGAGCGATTACACGAAGATATGCGATCGCATCTCGGATCTCGAGGCGTTCATAAAATCGCATTACGCCAATTACCCGGTATGGCAAACCGACTTGGATAAATCTCTCTTCAAATGGGCGTGTTTGATGTCCGGCCCGGACCAACACCGCGATGTTGTTTAATGTCTGGCCTCGGCCTCGTTCAGTTTCGATATGTTCACCAATTACTCTCGCTTCGGATTCTCCGTCCCACAGCCCAAACACAGCAACTTTCCCGCCGTCATTTGATTCAGTCCAGAGTGTTTTACCTAGGCGACCCCGATTGTGTGCTATTAGGTCGGAGGCCGCACCGAGGATATGTGCGGTAGACCGATAGTTTCGTTCCAGTCGAATTACTTGTGCACCTGGAAAATCTTTCTCGAAACGCAAAATATTACCCACTTCCGCACCGCGCCAAGCGTATATCGATTGGTCGTCATCACCGACGCAACAAATGTTTTTATGTCCCTGCGCAAGAAGCCGAAGCCATAGATATTGTGCAACGTTGGTGTCCTGATATTCATCTACTAAGATAAAACGGAAACGACTCTGATATTCTCGTAAAACGTCTTTGTCCTTGGAAAAAAATGCCAGGTTGTGCATCAAGAGATCACCGAAATCAGCTGCATTGAGCGATTGTAGTTGCTCCTGATAGTCGTGATAGAGCTCTTGAGTGCGGCCATTGGCAAAATCTAAACCATCGGCATCCGCGATTTGGTGCGGACCTATTCCACGGTCTTTCCAGCGGTTGACGATTGCACCGAAGGCGCGGGCGGGCCAACGTTTTTCATCAACATCGTGTGCTTCCAACACCCTTTTCAAGAGTCGCAGTTGGTCGTCGGTGTCCAAAATTGTGAAGTTAGATTTTAGTCCAACCAGTTCGGCGTGGCTTCGCAGTAGACGCGCTGCAATTGAATGAAAGGTACCTATATGCCATCCCTCGACGGGTCCATCGACCAGTCGTTCTACCCTGTCTTTCATTTCTCGTGCAGCCTTATTGGTGAAGGTCACGGTCAGTGTTTCTCCAGGGTGAGCATGTCCGCTGTGAAGTATGTGAGCTAGGCGTGTCGTTAGTACCCGAGTTTTACCGGTGCCTGCCCCCGCCAAAACCAAAACCGGTCCTTCCACTGTTTCTACTGCCGCACGTTGATCTTTGTTGAGCTCCGACAAATAGGTGTTGGCGCCAGTCGTCTTGTCGTAGAACCTCGGTTCGCGGGGTTGTGCAGCTAAGTCAAAGGGATCGTTCATGTGCAGTAGATCTAAGATAAGTTAAATTTTATGCCGCTTATAAATACGGAGTTGTGATCAAAATCGCACCCTAAGATCGCGGCGCGTCGGATCAGTTCGTTTCGCTTCGTTGTCTTTATGTCCAATGCCGTTAAACCTTCGCCCCTTGTATCACCTACTTCGGTAAAACGTAGCGTGGCATTCTCTAATTTCAAACTATGCTGGTCGTTTTGTTCTATTTTGATGGGGATTCCGAGTACCTCTGCCCAGCGCTCCGCTAAAGTTCGTGGGGCCTTGCTTTGGATCTCAGCAGCCAAAAGCTCAGAAACTATGTTTGTCTGGACAAATTTTTCCCAGGAGTCTCCGGCCGGAGTCCAGGGGCCATCAGGCTGATCCCCCCTTTCGTCTGCACCCGTTTCCATTATGGCACCTCCGGTATCTTTTGGGTGCATTTGGATCGAGTTGAATGACCCATGTTTTATTTCGTTAATGATGCGTACGTTGAGTTGTTGCATGCGGTGTTTTCGGTGTTCCACGTCATCACACTGCATAATCACCATGTATCCCCCGGCACCGCCACGCCGTTTTATGTAGCGTTCGGCCGTGGTTCCTTCCCGAAACGGAGCAACAACTTCCAGAAAATTATTACCGATGGGCAATAATGCGTTGTTCAATCCGTATTTTTCGACACCCGGATCATGGAAACAGGTTTTAAGTCCAAGGACGGATTCTAACTGTGCTACTGGTTTGGCCAGCTCCGGCGCGACGAGACAGATTTGACGGAGTCTTAACATCTTTTGCTTCCCTCACCACTTCTTAGGCGTTCGGATTTTCTATGTAATGGGCAGGCTCCGAAGGAAAGAGGCTCTTTCAGTAGATGCTTGCATCATCATCGCTAAGTCATTACTAGAGAGGATAAACCGCATTCCCATGTCGATATAACGTTCCATGAGTTCGGGTTTATATACCCCGCCAAGGCCTGGGTACTTTCCATTTCTGTGGCAGGCAGAAATTAATTTTTCGTAGGCTTTCTCTACCATGGGGCTATCCACTTGGCCTGGTATTCCCATCTCCATGCATAAGTCACCCGTCCCCACCAATAGCACGTCGACGCCGTCTACTGCTGCTATCTCCCCAACCCGATCAATGGCCTCTGGAGATTCCAGCATAACTACAACTAGTACTGCGTCGTTGATCGCCTGTGTCGCCTCAGATACTGGAAGCGAACGAAAATCCACTTGTGGCAACGCGCCCACTACGGAGCGATGACCGCGGGGCGGGTAACGACAGAAATTTGCGAGCTCGTTGGCAGTTTCGGCGGTGTCAACATGGGGGAATACAACGCCAAGTGCTCCCCCATCTAACACTCTTGTCGCATGGAAATGTTGGAAACCTGGAACACGAACGATAGGTGTGATTCCTGCGTCGGAGGCCGCGATGCTTATTTGAACCGTTTGGTCAACCGACATCGAGCCATGCTCCATATCAATGAAAAGCCAGTCGTACCCGCAGGTTTTCATAATTTTTCCAATATCGACACTGCGTGCTTGTCGTATGCCCATTCCGATGGCGAGTTCACCAGACTCTAAGCGCTCTCGTGCTAAGTTACGAATATGGGCCATGCCCTTCTCCTATTTGTAATAAAACAGTGCTATCGGAGCTCAATTTTCTCCGCTTTCTTGTCGACGCGCGTGAATCAAAACTCGATTGTACGACAGAATTGCATAACGATGGCGCACAACTCCAATTAATTTCATCGACTTGAGAGATTCGACGACCGAGAGAATAGGTAGGTCAGTTGATTGAAATAAGCTTAACGCACGGTCTAGGTCATCCTCCTCATGTCGCACGCCTGCTGGAAAATCGGAAAGTTGGCTAACAAGCAGTGACATATCTATTTCCGGATCTAAAATTTTATGCTTCGCATCTGCAAATGTGATTATCCCGGTTATATTTCCCGTTGGATCCACTGTGAACAGCTCATTTTCGGGACAGGATAATATTAGATCCTTCAATTCTGTCGCCGGCATACCATCGGTGACAGGACTAATTTGTCATTGCGGACAAGGTGTTGCCATAAGCGAATTGAGAGTGTGACCCTCTCGCGCCTTGGAACCATTGCTAGGCGTCATCCGTCTCCGCCGTAAATCGTTAATCCGCCGTCCACAACGATTGTTTGGCCGGTGATGAAGTTTCCAGCTTTGGCTGCTAGCATGACTGCAACGCCACCAACCTCCTCTGGCTCCCCAATACGATGCAGTGCGTAATTCTTCACAGCTCGGTCATATATTTCTGGGTTTTCCCATAAGGCACGCGCGAAATTTGTCCGAATAATTGCCGGATTGATGCAATTGGCCCGAATGTTGTTCCGTCCCCATTCGACGGCGAGGTTACGGGCAAGTGCTACGTCGGCTGCTTTCGAAAGCCCATATGTTCCAAGTTTTGCACTTCCTATTAACGCTGCCACCGAGGATACGATGATTATGGAACCGCCACCTAATTTGATCATCTGCGGTATCACCATATTTGTAAGCCACACATTACTCTTAACATTAGTGTTCATGATCTTATCGTAGGCGTCATCTGGGATTTCGCTGAGAGAGCCATAAAAGGGGTTCACAGCAGCGTTGCAAACTAAAATGTCAATTTTGCCCCACTCATTTATGGTTTTATCAACAAGATTTTGAAGTTGCTCTTTGTGAGAACAATGGCAGGGTACGACGATTGCATCCCCGCCGTTGGCCTTGATCCCTTCGGCTACCGTCTCGCACTTATCTGCCTTTCGGCTGGAAATTACGACTTTGGCTCCGTGCGCTGCCATAGCTTCGGCAGTGGCCCGGCCAATACCCAGGCTTGAGCCTGTCACGATGGCGACTTTCCCGGTCAAGTCGAAAAGGTCTGACATTATGTACCCCTCAAAGTCACTTGATTTTTCGTGCCCCGTGCTCATCCATGCACAGTCGCAGCGAATCGTTCGAGATGATGATCCGTGTTGCCAAATAAAGTGTCAATCATAGTGAGACGCTTGAAGTAATGGCCCACGGCTAGCTCATCGGTCATACCCATTCCTCCATGCAATTGCACGGCTTCTTGCCCGACCAGTCGACCTGCCTGACCAATATGCGATTTTGCTGCTGAAACGGCGCGAATGCGATCGGCCCGTGGTTTGTTGAGCGAAAGGGTTGCTACGTACATCATGGTGCGCGCTTCCTGACAGGCAACGAACATGTCGACTGAACGATGCTGCAAAGCCTGGAATTTTCCAAGTTTTAAGCCAAATTGCTCACGGGTTTTGAGGTGTTCAAGCGTTTGTTCTTGAAGCGAGTCCATGACACCAACGGCTTCCGCACACACGGCTGCGGTAGCGCCGTCTACCACGCTTTCAATGCCTGCAAAAGAGTTCCCTTCTTTGCCAAGCATTGTCTCGGGGCCTACTAAGACATTGCTTAAAGTAATTTCTGCGGCGCGCAGACCGTCAACGGTTCCATAACTACGCCGTGTTATGCCCTTTGCCTCTGCATCAACAAGAAATAGTGATATCCCATCCTCGTCTCGTTGATTGCCGGACGTCCGCGCTGACACGATTAGCTGGTTCGCACTATCTCCGCCAAAAACGACGGCCTTATGTCCTGAAATGCGGTACCCATTGCCATCTGTACTGGCCGTGGTAATTACGTCGGAAAGGGTAAACCGTGATTGTGCTTCGACATGGGCGAAAGAGATTAGTTTTTCGCCTCGGACCACGGGGGGAATGATTGCCGCTTTTTGTTCTTTATCACCTAGTGTTTCGACTAACGTCGCCCCCATTAAGATAGTGCTAATGAATGGTTCTACTACAAGGCCACGCCCGAACGCTTCCATCAGTACCATTACCTCGATTGGGCCACCACCAAGGCCACCGCTGGCGTCAGAGAATGGTATTGCGAGCCAGCCAAGCTCTGCAAAAGTTTTCCAATTTTTGCGCCCATAGCCATCTTCTGAGGCTATTAGGGTTCGCCGAGCGTCGAGCCCATATCGCTCAGCGACAAACCGGTCGACGCTGTCTTTGAGCAGTTTTTGTTCATCAGAAAGTGAAAAATTCACCGCTTTGCTCTGCCTTTTGAGTCTGTCAGGGTCTATAACCCAAGCACCATTTTGGAAATAATGTTTTTTTGTATTTCGTTTGACCCAGCGTATATGGAAGACTTGCGCCAGTTGAAATATTCCGGGGCCAAAGCTGCGGCGTAATCCGGTCCTATGGGCTCTTCGTTCCAGCCTGCATCAAATGAGTCGGGCACAAACGGATTGGCATAATATCCGATCGCTTCAATCAAGAGTTCGCTAATCTTTTGTTGCATCTCGCTGCCGCGGATTTTCAGTAAGTTAACCTCCGTACCCGGAACTCGGCCTTGGTTTGCTGCCGATACTGCTCGCAATTCTGTATATTCCAGCGCCATTAGCTCAATTTCAGCCCTGGAAATTTTATCCCGGAACCGCGGTTCTTCAATTAATGCCTGCCCGTTTGATTGTTCAGCTCGGGCTATTTCTTTCAGTCGGTTTAGCTGTCGTTTCTGAGATCCAATTGCGGCAATACCGGCGCGCTCATGCTTCAGCAAGAACTTCGCATAAGTCCACCCTTTATTTTCTTCGCCGACCAAGTTTGTAATGGGGACACGCACGTCTTCAAAGAAAACCTGATTGACCTCATGTCCGCCATCCATGGTGATTATCGGACGTACGTCGATGCCGGACTCGTGCATGTTGATAAGCAAAAATGATATGCCTTCCTGATTTTTTGCATTTGTATCAGTACGCACCAGGCAAAATATCATGTCCGCCCAGTGAGCACTTGTAGTCCATATCTTAGAGCCGTTCACAACGTACTCATCTCCGTCACGCGTCGCGCGTGTTTTTAGGGAAGCGAGGTCTGAGCCAGACCCTGGCTCAGAGTAGCCCTGGCACCAAACGTCTTCGCAGGAAAGAATTCGCGGCAAGTAATGCGCTTTCTGAGTGTCGTTGCCAAACTCCATTATTACTGGCCCGACCATGTTGACACCAAATGGCAACACCCGAGGCGAACCAGAAAGTCCTATTTCCTCATCGAAAATGTGACATTGCAGCGGGGTCCACCCTGTTCCTCCAAACTCAACGGGCCAATTTGGGGCCACCCAGCCGCGTCCATACAAAATTTTATGCCACGCCATATAATCTTCTTTTGTTAGTTTCTGACGTGCATCGATTTTGGTTCTAATCGTTGAGGGTGTGTTGTCACGGAGGAAATTTTGGACTTCCTCGCGGAAGGCCTGGTCAGCATCACTGTATTCAAGGTTCATTACGGCCTCTATTTGGCGAGATTACGGGGCAGGATTAGCTAACCCTCGCAACCTGTCCTTTTGTTATTTCGTTTATGTAGTCCTCGCACGCTGTGCGCAAGTTGAACTTGTGCGCAAAACCGGTTGACGTCCTGAATTTCTCGCCGCTCACTGTTGGATAATCAGTCTTTGAGCTTATGGGTTTTACCCTGAGTTTGCTGCCGGGACGAATTTCTTCGATAATTTCTGCGAACTCGATCGCCGTCGATGAGTATGCTGTTAGGTTGTAGATTAGGTCTAATTGACCTGTGTGATTAGTAAGATGGAGAAATGCGCGTGCCGCATCTTTTACGTACATCAGATCCACCGCCTCCGCTGGTGCTTCAACCTCAGTCTCCTCATTTTTTGCTGCAGCTTCAAACAAGAGTTTGATTTTACTTGCTACACCTTGGTACCAAAGTCCTGGGCCAAATATTAAGGGGAGCCGGAGACCAGTCAAAGTAAGACCTTCTGTTTCTCGAAAGAAACGTGCAAGGTCCTCAGCGAGAACTTTTGTTAACCCATAAAATGTTTCTGGTCGACGATCCGAGTCGTCATAAGCTGTTCCGTTTGGGTACAGTGTGGCTCTACCGAACACAGCAAGTGTGCTTGCCCAAAAAACCCGCTGTACATTTTTCCTTGAGCAGGCTGTCAGTAAATTGTGAAAGCCACCGACATTGACCTTGAGAGCTGACATCTGGTCAGCAGCAGCTGACGCCAGCAAGCCCTGACCGGTTTCTCCGTACGCCGCCAGCCCGACCACTACGTCGGGGCGCGTCTTGGCAAGAGCCTGATCAATGTCGCCGTAATTTGCAATATCTCCTTCGTGGAAGGAGATATGGGATAGGTCGGAAGCCGTTAAGCACGGTTTAGGCGAGGTTCCAAAGACGGTCACGGTTGCCCCAGCTTCGATGTATGCCCGCACTACGTGAGCTCCCACGAAACCGCTGCCCCCGGTTATAAAAACTTTGCTCATGTAACTTCAATTCACCCTGTATTTTTCGATTGCATCCCAATCCAGTTCGATTCCCAGACCTGGCCCGCTGGGTACAGTCAGATGTCCGTCGATGCAGCGTATAGGCGTTTTTATAATTTCGTCGCGAAGCGCATTTTCGCCCTGGTCATATTCGAGTTGCACCGGGTACGGCACATTATCCGTGTGCGGCCACGGCGATTGTGCTGAAGTGAAGTGTAATGCCGCTGCGAGTCCGACCGCTCCGCCCCAGACATGAGGTGAGAGCCGAGTGTGGGCAAGTTTTGCCAATGTGGATATCTCACGAGCTACACTTAATCCTCCACAAAGCGTTAAATCTGGTTGCCATATATCTGCGCCACTAATATCCATGAATCTCTTAAAGTCATGCGCGGTGTAGAGCGCTTCACCAGTTGCGATCGGGATGGAAGAGCGAGGGCGGAGAGCAGCGTATCCATTGTAATCGGTCGGCGGTAACGGCTCTTCGTAAAAATGGATATCATAACTGGCGATGCGCCGAATACTCAGAAGCGCGATATCTGTCGTGTAGTTGCCGTTAACGTCTACCATCAGCTTGATTTCTGATCCCAGTGCTCTACGTGCGGTCGCTACACGCTCTTCGTCATTCTCTGGTCCGCGCCCTATCTTTATTTTTACTCCGTTGAATCCCTGGTCGCGGAACGCCTTTAATTGGTCGACGAGCTTGTGTTTTGGATGAACTGCAAAGTAACCATCTGAGGCGTAAACTGGCACTCGTCTTTCATTCAAACCACCAAGCAACTTGTACATTGGAACATTTGTGTGTTTGCCAATTACGTCGTGTATTGCAATGTCGATTCCACCAAGACAGGAAGTCAGGGTGTTTTGTTGTCCTAGGTGATAGCGTTGCGAATAAAAATATGTCGCAATCTGATTATGATCGTAGATATCTCGATTAAGGAAATAGGGCCTTAATACGTCTAACGCCGCGGCCACCATAGCGCATGGTCCCCAAGCTTCTCCGACCCCAGTTATCCCGCCGTCAGTTTCTAAGACGATCAGTGTGGCGTTTCGGACCGAAGTCAGGCCTCGTGCCATGCCATATGCACGTGTCTCCCCCAGATGATGTTCCAGTCCAATTGCCGTAATATTTGCTATTGCGGGCATCTTATTCCCCGTTCATGACGCCACGTAGTATACGGCTCGATGTGCTCAAGGGCTATCGCATCTTGGTGGCTTGGCAATCCAATATTTGGCGTTTTGAAGTGCTGAGAGCAAGGAATGCCCTATCGGTTCCACTTTACTGGTTGTCCACCGACAAACCATAGCTAGGCACAGGATGATTTTTGAATGCTGACTAGCTTGACGTGTTGGTCTATCTCCTTGATGTTGCCGGTCCACCGACAATGACGACGAGCTATAAAATCTATGAAATTTTCTGGCACAGATACTTATGTCGCTACCGAGGATCTTATGGTAGCGGTCAATGCGGCGATACGTCTTGAGCGACCTCTCTTAGTAAAAGGGGAACCGGGAACCGGCAAAACGATGCTTGCGGAAGAGGTGTCTAAGTCATTGAAACGTGATCTTCTGCGCTGGCACATCAAATCCACAACCAAAGCTCAACAAGGCTTGTACGAGTATGATGCAGTTGCTCGCCTGCGGGATGGGCAACTTGGGGAAAAGCGAGCTACAGAAATTTCGAATTACATATCGCGTGGTATGCTGTGGGAAGCATTTGAGAGCGGTGATGCCCCGGTTTTATTAATCGACGAAATTGATAAGGCGGATATCGAGTTCCCAAATGACCTTCTGCTGGAGCTCGATCGTATGGAATTTTACGTGTACGAAACCAAGCAGCATATCAAGGCGCAGGTTCGCCCGATCGTAGTAATTACTTCAAATAATGAGAAGGACTTGCCTGACGCCTTTTTGCGACGTTGTTTTTTTCACTACATCCAGTTTCCAGACCAAGAGACAATGGGCCAAATCGTCGAGGTTCATTTTCCCAACATAAAAAAACGTTTGTTGAGTCGGGCCTTACAGGTTTTTTACGATGTGCGTGAGACTCCAGGTCTAAAAAAACGACCATCTACTTCGGAATTGATAGACTGGATAAAGTTGTTATTAGTAGAGGATGTTGACCCAGAGGTACTGCGAACCAAAGATACGGCTAAGGTCATTCCGCCACTTTACGGCGCGTTGTTGAAGAACGAGCAAGACGTACACCTATTTGAACGGTTGGCATTTTTGTCGCGAAGACAGGGAACCTGATAACAGGCCCTACGCTTTATTTGGGCCAAACATGGGAAATTATGTAGATTGTCCTTATTAAGTTGGGTGCAGTATCGGAGATGTTTACAGAATTCTTTTTGAAACTTCGAGAAGCAAAAGTGCCGGCAACTTTGCGAGAGTATCTAACGCTGTTAGAGGCGCTGGATGAAGATGTTGCCAATACAAGTATCGATGCATTTTACTATTTAAGCCGTAGCGCTTTAGTGAAAGATGAGCGCAACTTCGATAAGTTTGATCGTGTTTTTGGCGAATACTTTAAAGGCGTGGAGGCTCTTGGTGAAGTTTTGTTCTCAGAGATTCCTGAGGAATGGCTGCGACAGGAAATTGAGAAGGTACTGAGCCCTGAAGAGCGCGCGCAGCTCGATAAAATGGGTTGGGAAAAATTAATGGAGACCTTGCGTGATCGGTTGGCCGAACAGCAGGGACGCCATCAGGGTGGTTCCAAATGGATAGGTACTGGAGGCACGTCGCCATTCGGCGCTTACGGAGATCATCCGGAGGGAATTCGTATTGGTCAGCGCGACGGTAGGCGCGGAAGCGCGGTCAAGGTATGGGACAAGCGCGAATACAAAAACTTCGATGATTCTGTAATTATTGGTACACGCAACATCAAGGTCGCATTGCGCCGTTTGCGACAGTTCGTGCGGGATGGTGCTGATACAGAGCTTGATCTGGACCATACGATACATGCTACTGCGGATAATGGAGGATGGCTCGACGTTCGTATGCGGCCGGAACGACATAACAAGATTAAAGTTCTTTTGTTAATGGATGTTGGTGGCTCCATGAATGTGCACGTTAAGACTTGCGAAGAACTGTTTTCCGCTGCCCGCAGCGAATTTAAGGATCTCGAATACTTTTACTTTCATAATTGTGTTTATGAAGGCCTGTGGAAGGACAACGATCGACGTCATACCGAACATATGGCAACCTGGGACGTGATACATACGTACCCGGCCGACTACAAATTAATTTTTGTGGGTGACGCGAGTATGAGTCCGTATGAGGTTGCTTATCCTGGTGGCAGTGTTGAGCATTGGAATGAGGAACCTGGTGGTGTTTGGATGAGTCGTCTTCTGAACGTATATTCATCGGCGATCTGGCTAAACCCGGAACCAGAATCTAATTGGGTAAATACCCAGTCCAATCGTATGATTCAGGAATTGCTCGGTGAGCGAATGTATCCACTAACATTGGCGGGGCTGGAGACAGGAATGAAATATTTGGCACGCTAGTCCCAAAGCTCAAGAACATCTGTACTCAATTCAACCCCAACAAGGATCAAACAGGGACGGAAAACGGTGCTACGTTAAAGCGCTGGAGACTAATTCAGGGCCGGTGCTCTCCGCAGCCTGTTTTCAGTATGGTTTTTTTGTCGTATTTTATGCGACCTCCAGGAAGGAAGTATTGGCTAGATGGTTGTATTGCACTCTTGCAGATTCCGTTACAGTTTGAATTATACTGGCGCGGTAATTTGACCTATTTAGCCAAATATGGGAGCAATCTTACTATGTTCCATCTTGGTGCGATGGTGCCGCTTGTTTAGGGAAGCTCTGCCATGACACGTCTCGTAGACCTTGGTATTCGAATCGAACTTGTTTCCATGTATCCACATTTCCATGACATATCGATCTCCCTTTATGAACGTCAGGGTAACGACGGCAGTTATGAGTTCCAAGTCCATAGCTATGCCGGTCGCGATGGAGTCGATCAATGTTTGCACCATGTTGTGGCTGCAATGGTCACGCTAGGTGGCATGAGTCCGGTAGTAGGTAACGATACTGGTGTTCGTTTCACGTGTGGGAGACAACATAGGAAGGCCTGCAAGCGAATTTTTCTCGAGGCTTGCAAGGTTGCGCTAGGTACGGAGATAGAAGTTCGGATGATGTCTGTCTTCGACAAAAAAACCGAGCGCACTATTAGTGTGGAAGGAATGGGGCGCGGCGCGTATCAAATAGATGCTGACGGAGAAGAAGAAGGCCGCGCACGGCGTGTCACTGCCATCGCTGGCGGTTTTGTTAAACTAGCTGAGATGGACTATGTCGACGGCAGTGAACAAGCAGTGGTATTCAGTTGCAAGGAAGAGCACAATTCGTTGATGGGCCTGCTGTTGCGTCGAGCGCTTAACGTTCGCGCGGCGATGCGGGAGCAAGATGATTCATCTGGGCGCGGTATGCTCGCAGCACCCAGCGCGCAACAGCAATGACGTCAGAATTATAGAAAGGGGCAGAAAGATGGCTAACGTTCAAGTGCAGACAATGACAAGCCGTGAACGGGTGCTTGCTGGACTGCGTCGTGACCCCGTTGACAGGACCCCGGTCTGTAATCCGACTTCTGTGGCAACTGTCGAACTGATGGACCTCGTAGATGCCTACTTCCCGGAAGCCAACCGAGATCCTAGAATGATGGCGCGCCTAGCGGCTACCGGATATACCGAGCTTGGTTTTGACAGCATCATGCCGGTTTTCTCGATCATTCAGGAATCTTCGGCCCTTGGGTGTAAAATGCAGTGGGAGCAGAAAGATAATTGGCCGACTGTGCGCATGCGTGAACCAATATGGCGCGATGTAGACGATATCCGTATTCCGAACGACTTTCTGACTCATCCTGATACTGCATGCGTGATGGAGGCAATAAAATTACTCAAAACGGAGTTTGGGGATGAGGTGGCGATTATTGGAAAAACAATGGGGCCTTGGACCCTTGGTTATCACTGTTTTGGTGTAGAGCCATTTCTGCTGATGTCCTTGGATGATCCGGGGAAGACAAAATTAGCGCTGGAGCGAATGAAAGAGGCAACAATTCAGTTTGGAGTTGCTCAAATTGAAGCGGGCGCTGACGCGCTGACCTTACCTGACCACGCGACTGGGGACCTCGTGAGCGGCGAGTATTATGATCGGTATCTTAAGGATATGCATGCAGAGTTCGTGGATCTTATTCCAGCGCCGCTGATTCTACATATTTGCGGGCGTACTGTTGATCGCATGAATTCAATTGCTGAGACGGGCATGGCTGCTTTTCACTTCGATTCGAAGAATAAGCCGCAGGAATCTATGGATATCATCCGAGACCGAATCTCTCTAATTGGCAACATCAATAATCCTGAGACTTTGTATGCTAAAGAACCAGAAGCGGTGCGGGAGGAAGTGTATGCCAACCTTGAGGCTGGCGTTCATATGGTTGGTCCAGAATGTGCGATACCATTGCAGACGTCGATTGAAAATTTGCTTGCAATTCCTCGTGCTGTGCGCGACTGGCATGCGGGTCACGCCGACAATTAAATTTACCTAGCGACATAGAAAAATAATGACTGAGCTAACAGATATTGTTAACGAAACAATACGCCGTGAAATAGAGGAATATATTGAACGGCCCGATGAAGTTGAGCGCAATGTCGAGCTGTTTGCACGTATTCGTCCTCTAATGCAGGAAATCTCGGCGGCATTGATTGAGGGTGACGATGGGACGGTGGACCGGTTAACGAAGCAAGCCCTTGATGAGGATATCGATGCACTCGAGATAATGGATGATGGTCTTATCGCCGGTATGGGTATTGTGGGGATCAAGTTTCGCGATAACTTTATATTTGTGCCGGAGGTGCTCGCCTGTGCGCGGGCGATGAAGGCCGGAATGACGTATATCGAACCAATTTTGTCTGCTTCTGGTGTTAAACCGTTAGCCACGGTCGTGATGGGGACGGTCAAGGGTGATTTGCATGATATTGGTAAAAATTTATGCATTATGATGTTGCGAGGATCTGGTTTTTCTGTGGTTGATCTCGGGGTGGATACCTCGGATGATGAGTTCATTGATGCAGTCGAAGAACACAAGGCGCCAATTCTCGGTATGTCTGCGTTGCTGACAACAACCATGCCGAATATGGGAAAAACTATCGAGGCCTTTATAGATGCGGATTTGCGTGAGGACGTAAAGATTATGGTCGGTGGTGCGCCAGTTACTCAGGAATTTGCCGATGATATGGGTGCTGATGCATATGGTAAAGATGCACTCGACTGCGTGGCGGTCGCGAAAGGTTTTGTGAGTGTCCAAGCCTGATCGACCGGTCAAGGACAATCCAATGCCCAAGATTGATCCAGCGGCCTATCGCCAGCGAATTGATCGTATAACCGAGATTTTTTCCGATATAGCTGGACGTGCAGAAGAAGTTTCAAAGTTCCGCTGCCCTTATCGCGATCGACTCGATCGCTGCACTGGAAAATTTAAATGCCGCAATCAAGTAGCGTCGCCAGGTGAAAACCTGACCACTTGTAGCCACGATGGACAGTTCGATTATCGAAGCGCGTGGGAGACCAAACCAGAATCTTATGGCCGTGCTAAGGCCCGAATTAAAAAAATCAAGAGAGTCTCAGCGGAAAAAAGAGCATCGCTGAACGCATTCCCAAAAAAAGATTGAGCACAATTTCACACGATGGGCGGGTCCAGCCCCTTGAATTGGGAAAGACGGTCTTCGACTTTGCAGATGATCTCGCAGTAGAGGTACCAACCTCGTGTGGGAGAAACGGGAAATGCCACGAGTGTGTGGTTCAAATAACCGCTGGTATGGAGTCTCTTAGTCCACCTTCGGAATTTGAGTCGTTTCTTCGGGGTAGTTATCGCTTAGCCTGTCAGGCGGTGGTGGAAAGAGTTGACAGGGAAATCCATTTTAAACCACTGCGAAGGCAGCCACAGATTCTCACTTTGGGCCAAAATAAAATTCATCTTGATTTTGATCCGATGGTTACCCGGCAAGGACTCGATGTCCTCTATGATGGCAAAGTGATTGACCAGTACAGAGGTTGCCTTTATGGCCTAGCAATTGATCTTGGTACTACCACCGTCGTAGTTGACCTCGTTAATTTGGAAACTGGAGATAGTATAGACCGACTGAGTTTCGAGAACCCTCAGCGCTTCGGTGGCAGTGATGTGATGAATCGGATTTCGTACGATGGAGGGCCCCACCGAGGAGAATTACAGAAGGCCATCGTTACCGCGATAAACCGATCTATTCGCACTCTTTCTCGCGCCCGAAAGTTTCCTCGCCGAGCTATCTACGAAATCGTCATTGCCGGGAATAGCAGCATGCGCGATCTGTTATTCGGACTCGATATACAAAGCATCGGGCAGAAACCTTACAAGTCCACGATTGAGCACGAATATCTCGAGGGGAAAAGAGTTTCTACTGAATTAATTGCAAGCGCTTGGGAATTGGGTTTTCGCGCTCATCGTGAGACCAGACTGTATGGTTTGCCACTTATCGGAAGTCATGTGGGTGGGGATGCCGCCGCATGTCTGACAGCAATCGATATGGCCACTGTTGAAGGTGAGGTGGTGATGATGGTTGATGTGGGCACGAATACGGAGGTTGTGATTGGAAATGCAAAACGAATGTTGGCGGCTTCTTGCCCAGCTGGACCTGCTTTTGAGGGTGGGCAGGTAAATTATGGTATGCCTGGCTACGAGGGAGCAATCGATTCGATCAAATTCTATCCAGAAAATGGGAGCTTTGATTATACGACTATTGGCGACTTGCCTCCGGAAGGTTTATGTGGGTCCGGCCTCATCGATTTAATCTCAGAACTCCGCCGGCATGGTCGAATGACCCCTAAGGGAGTATTCCAACCAGATAAAAAGCAGAGTGAAATTGTGGTTGTACCTGAGAGTGGAATTACATTTTCGCGCGCGGATGGCAGTGCATTGGCTCAAGCTACTGCAGCCAATTACTGTGGCCAATTTATAGCAATGAGAAACTACGGCGCTGTTCCCGGAGACATCTCAAGGTTGTATCTGGCAGGTGGTTTTGCAAACTATGTAAACGTTAGTCACGCTATAGAAATCGGATTTCTCGCCCCGGTTCCGATTGAAAGGATTGTTAAGATTGGGAATGCCGCCATAGATGGGGCCCGTGAATTGCTTTTGTCGAGACGTCAGCGCAAAAGACTGAATGAACTTATAAAAAATATTGAACATGTCGAACTTGAATCAACGCCGGACTTTTTTGATATTTTTGTTGAGGGTTGTCAGTTTACGCCGATGCCTTCCCACACGTGAAACACAAGTAACAAGACCACATGACGCTATCCCGGTTCAGGAGGAATTGAAATGAAGCTTGATGCGGTGGGTGGAGGAGAATTGATTGTCATCGGGGAGAATATCCACACAACCAGAGCGCTGCGTCGCAAAGGCCGGAGTATTGTTGATAATAATGGCGTTGAATCTGTCGCTTATACCGACACGTCGGGAGTTCAACGCCACTTACCGATCCCTGAATTTTTTAAAGAAAGACAAGAGTATCAACAAGGTCAGGTTAAACACGTCATGATCGCAGTTAATGCTGCAATGTCGGGTGGCAATCAATCGGCTGAAGCGATGACGTATTTGAGGCAATTGGTCGATAAGCAGGTTGGGGTCAAGGCGGACTTTCTCGACCTAAATGTTGACGAGATCTCCTGGAAGCTTGAAGAGCAAAAAGCGGCAATTGCATGGCTTGTGACGACGATACAGGAGATGACTGAATTGCCGCTGTCGATTGATTCCTCGAATGTCGATGTAATAGCAACTGGACTCGCTGCATATGATTCTACCAGAGCCCGTCCGTTACTCAATTCTGCTTCATTGGAGCGAATCGAGGCGCTTGACCTGGCAAAAGAATACAACGCTCGTGTGGTGGTAACCGCCGCCGGCCAAAGTGGAATGCCTAGTGGTGTTGACGAGAGGGTGCAGAATGCATCGCGTATGGTTGACGCAGCTCTCGGCAAGGGTTTCGCATTGAGGGATCTTTTTGTGGACCCACTTGTGTTTCCTGCTTCGGTCGACAAAGTATTCGGCCGCCATTGTCTTGATGCCATCCGGGAGATTCGAAAGAAATATGGGGCAGAAATTCATATCACTGGCGGAGTTAGTAATGCGTCGTTCGGCATTCCAGGACGAAAGTTAATTAACGAGGTGTTTCTAATTTTAGCGGTAGAGGCAGGTGCGGACGGTGGCATCATAGACCCGGTCTTGAGCAACCCTGCTGAGGTCTTTGGTATGGACCGCAGTTCCGATGCATACCAAATGGCAGAAGATGTAATATTAGGTCGCGACGAATTTTGTCAAAAATACATCTCAGCGTGGCGAAAAAGCGAGGTTGGTGAAGCTAGATGAGTCAAGCAGCAACAGGCGCGGTCAATGTTCTTACCCCTTGTTTAGGTATTTGTCGCATAAATCGTCATAGCCAATTGTGCGAAGGATGCCATCGTTCGGCTGCGGAGGTTGCAGAGTGGCTTTTTTATTCTAATGAAAGAAAGCAGAAAATCATGGACCAACTGGCTTATCGAGATCCGTTTGGCAAGCTGGCTCTGCCGTTAAATATAGACTGCAAAGACTAAACGTTATAAATCACGTTTCATCGCCAATAATAAACCATCTGCTACTGGCAGAAGGCTGGTAGATACTCTTTCATCATCGCGCAGTTTTGTGGCAAACGATCGCAGTGCATCTGTATCGCGGTCTTGGCGACTAGGCTCGGCAACCCTTCCCGACCATAACATGTTGTCGGCTATTAAAAGTCCGTGCGGGCGTAGCAAAGTCATCAAAATTTCGTAGTAATCGGAGTATTCCGTTTTGTCAGCGTCAATGAAGGCCATGTCGTAACTTTCTGTTCCACCTTCATCGACCAAATTGTCGAGTGTTTCCAAGGCAGGGCCGAGTCGAAGCTCAATGATGTGCTCAACCCCGGCTTCTCTCCAGTAATGCTGTGCGATTTCGGCGTTTGAAGGGTCTGTGTCGCAGGCAATCAGTTTGCCATTTTTTGGAAGGGCAAGCGCTACACATAGAGCGCTGTAACCTGTGTAAACTCCAACTTCGATACAACGTTTTGCATGTGTAAGCTCAGCTAGGAGCGCCATGAATTGGCCTTGTTCCGGAGGAATCTGCATAATCGCGCCCGGCAAGGACGCTGTTGCTTCTCGGAGGTAGCGTTGTACATCGGTCTCTCGAAGTGACGCGCCGAGCATGTATTCATAAAGGGATTCGGTAAGTTGAATCGATTTCATTGGGCTTAAACTTACCTCGGCGCGTATAAAGTCACAACTTGGTATAAAATTTCAAATTGACTGCCGTACCCCAGGACACGACGAGAGAGAGTTCAATGGCCAATGACCACAGCGGAACAGGTTTTAAACGAGGTTTAACTCATTATGGAGACATGGGTTTTGCGTCGTTTTTACGACGAAGCTTTGCCAAGTCGATGGGATATACAGAAGAAGATCTCGACCGGCCTGTGATCGGAATTGCCAATACAGCGAGCGGCTTCAACAATTGCCATCGATCCGTGCCAGACCTGGTGGAGGCAGTCAAGCGTGGGGTTATGTACTGCGGTGGGTTGCCGATCGAATTTCCGACAATTTCTCTCGGCGAGCCATACCTCAACCCCACCAGTATGATGTTCCGGAACTTAATGGCCATGGATACGGAGGAGATGATTCGTGCACAGCCCATGGATGCGGTCGTATTAATAGGCGGCTGTGACAAAACCTTACCGGCCCAGCTTATGGCTGCCGCGAGTATAAACCTGCCAGCGATTTCATTGGTTGTAGGACCTATGTTGACCGGAAGTTGGCGCGGGGAACGTCTTGGCGCCTGCACAGATTGCCGACTTCAATGGGGTCGCTATCGAGCCGGCGAGATAGACGATGAACAAATAGTGGAGGCGGGAAGCGAATTGTCAACGACCGCCGGCACCTGCATGGTAATGGGTACAGCCAGCACTATGGCGCTTATGACCGAGGCTTTGGGTATGATGTTGCCGGGTGGAGCGGCAATACCTGCCGTTCATGCGGAACGTCTTAGGATCGCGGAACGCACGGGCCAGCGCGCTGTGGAAATGGTCGATGAGCGCTTGATTCCGGAAACGATAATGACTCCCAAAGCATTTTCTAATGCTTTCCGCGTCCTTTTGGCGGTTGGTGGATCAACAAATGCGTTGATTCACATGACGGCTGTTGCTGGTCGACGCGGGATTAAGGTTGACCTGGAAGCATTCGATCGCATGGGACGGGAGACCCCAGTGTTGGTGGATCTGAAACCATCTGGCTCCAACTACATGGAAGATCTGTACAAAGCTGGTGGCTTAGGTCCGATTCTGCGTGAGCTACAGCCGCTTCTCCACCTTGATTGTAAGACCGTAACCGGGCGTACGCTGGGTGAGGAGGTGGGGCAAGCGCCGCTTTGGGAGCAGGAGATTGTTAAAAGTATTCATGCTCCTTTGAAATCGGAGGGCGGCATTGCAGTGTTAAAAGGTAATCTTGCGCCGGAGACCGCGATTATAAAACAATCGGCAGCGACGCCAGAACTGTTGGTTCATGAGGGACGGGCGGTGGTATTCGAATCACTTGAGGATTTGGCCGACCGGATTGATCACCCAGATTTGGAAGTTGAGAAAGACGACATTTTGATTCTTCGCAATGCAGGACCTAGGGGCGCCCCCGGAATGCCGGAGTCTGGTTACATTCCCATCCCGAAGAAACTAGCAGCAAGAGGAGTAAAAGACATGGTTCGTATGTCCGATGCGCGGATGAGCGGAACTGCTTTTGGCACTATTGTCTTGCATATCTGTCCTGAGGCAGCCGTGGGTGGAACCCTTTCATTGGTACAAAATGGAGATCGTATTCGACTCGATGTGCCAAGTAGGCGCCTCGATCTGTTGGTTGATTCCCCGCTTCTAGCGGTGCGCCGGTCTAAATGGAAACCTCCAACACTTCCTGTAGGCTCTGAGCGTGGGTACCTTCGGCTCTACTTAGATCATGTGGAACAGGCGCATCAAGGCTGTGATTTTGATGTGCTAAAGCCGACCTTTTCCGGCGTAACCACACCCGATTAGAGAAGTATTTTCTTTTATGTTCTGTGTTGTCCCGCAGCACGTTTTGGCGCTGACTAAAGCAACTTTCGTGCGGTTAGATTGCGAAACAATGCCGTGGCGCCAAATTCCCAAGGCGCAATCTTATCACAATAATTAACCCGGTTGATCAAGGCGCCTAGCGGCGGGCAGAATATTATCACCGCGTCTCCAAGATGATGTGTGAAGCCGTTCCCAGGTTCATTTCTGTCGTCCGTAGGAGCAAACATAGTTCCAGTCATTAATGCCAATCCATCGGGATACTGATGGTTTTCATTTATCGTCTGGTGCACCAGATCCTCCAAGTCGCGGCTGATCAGGCCAATATTGGAACTTCCTTCCAAAGAAAATTGATCATCCCCTTCAACAGCAAGACTCACTTCTACTTTTTTAAGGTCGCCAAGAGTAAATGTCTGATCAAACAGTCGAATAAATGGCCCAATTGCGCATGAGCCGTTATTGTCTTTGGCTCGATTTAGAAGGAGCGCACTACGCCCTTCCATGTCCCGAAGATTTACGTCGTTCCCGAGTGTTGCGCCTACGATTTCTCCCCTTGCATTTACTATGAGCACTGCTTCGGGTTCAGGATTGTTCCATGTGGAATTTTCAAGTATGCCGATCTCCGCACCTAATCCGACCGCAGACATAGGTTGTGCCTTGGTGAAAACCTCCGCGTCTGGACCAATACCCACTTCAAGATACTGCGACCAAAGGTCTCGTTCTTTCAGTGATTGTTTAAGTTTTTCTGCTTCCTTTGATCCTGGGCGAACACCATTGAGGTCACCACCGATTTCTTTCCCAATGGTTTCACGAATAGCTTCGGCGCTAGCTGCATCCCCTTTGGCAACTTCTTCGATTAGGCGTTCAAGTAGACTGTCCAAAAAAGTTACACCACACGCCTTGATGGATTGTAGATCGATCGGTGCGAGAAAATAAGGTTTCGTGGGGTCTCTTTTATCCGGACCACTATTCAGCAATATTTCCTCGAGGCCCCCGATGCGCACGGCGCCATCAGCATTGGCGGCCGCCAATGCTGGTTGTTTGGTGTTCATTAGATCAGCTGATGTTGGATGGGCACTAGAAATATCATACACGCCGTGCTTAGTTACTACGACCACCGAGGGTCCTGCTGGTGTTTTGTTGTTGTTTGGTAACCAGACGCGCCCAATCAACATGCCCCGGCAACCATCTTCGGGCAAAACGACATCCGGTGTTAAAGCAAAATCCATGGTAGCCCTCCGTGACTGCAGTGGTGCCGACGCAACCTATTCAGAACAGCCGAATATCGACTTTCAGATACTGCACCATTCTCATCTCGGCTGCGAAATAACTACTCACATACAGCTCATCCATAATATACCAGAAGATACAGTCCTAAGAGCAAAAGTGCCCATATAGCCCCGGTCCCAGTAGTCCAGGTTCTGGCCAGTACTCCTCTAGGTCCTGTAAGAGAGTGGATGCCGCCCACCACTTTCTCGAGGGAGTCTTGTAAAATCCTCAAACACCTCGCCCACACGAACGTTATCATTCGCGCTGACACATGAATCAGTCTCAGTCCAAGCCGACGATGGAGCCAGTCTGAATCAAGATTTATTAGCCTCATTTCAGGAGGATACAGCCCACTAGTCATTAACAAAGCAAAGGCTAGAGCTGAGAAGAATAGCAATTGGCTTTGGCTGATAACGTGGCTCATGGTGTACGGCTGGTAGTTCACCTCCCACGGCAAAAGGCTGTATAGTATCCATGGGTAGCAGCCGTTAAAGATGCAAAAACCAGCGGCGATGGCCATCGCGACTAGCATGTTAATGGGTGGCTCGCGGGTGCGAATTCCTGCATCGTGTCCAAAAAATGCAAAATAAGGTATCTTGATTCCCGCGTGGTGGAACACACCAGCCGAGGCAAATAATAGGAATAGGAAAACCACGGCGTGGCCTTCCTCGGCAGCAGCCACCATAATCATCGACTTTGATACGAACCCGGAAAACAATGGGAATGCGGAAATTGACGCTGCGCCGACAATGCATAAGGAAGTCGTAATAGGCATGGATTTGTAAAGTCCGCCCAGATCGGTCCCATTAATGCGTCCTGTCATGTGCAGCACGGCTCCCATGCTCATGAACAACAAACTTTTGAATAGAACGTCGTTGAACGCATGACTCACTGCTCCATTCAGCGCGAGCTCCGTCCCTAATCCAATGCCGCATACCATGAATCCAATTTGATTAATCATGCTGTAACTGAGTACCCGGCGTAGATCATTTTCAATCACAGCATAGAAGATGGGGAACATCGCCATCGTGGCCCCCAAGTAGATAAGGACCTCGGTCCCCGGGAAACTGCGGGCCAGTGCGTATACGGCAAGCTTGGTCGTAAATGCACTGAGGAAAACAGTTCCTGTTGGAGTGGCTTGAGGATAGGCGTCAACTAACCAACCATGTAAAAGCGGGAAAGCACATTTGATTCCAAATGCGATGAAGATCAAAGCACCACCCAAGGTCTCAACGTCAATTTGGTTAAAAGCAATAGAGCCTGTTGCTCCCAAATGTGAAGCCGCGCCAGCGAGCAACAGCAATCCTGAGGTAATTTGCACCAAAAGATATCGTTGTCCGGTGCGATTGGACTCCGCGCTGCGTCGAGCCCAAACGAGAAATGTCGACGCGATGGCCATTATCTCCCAGAATACGAATAGGGTGATTAGGTCGCCGGCAAAAACGGCTCCGATGGCCCCCCCCGCATATAGGAGTGAGGTAAGGTTTTGCAACGAATCACGGACGTGTACCGAGAATAAGGTCGCGATCACCGCTGCAATATGGAAAAGCAATCCGAACAAGTAGCTCAGTGTATCTATTCTGCCAAAGGTAAGGCTGTGCTCGAGCACTTGCACTTTCCAGTACGTACCGTGTGAGAGAGAAGCAAAATTTAGCAACGCTAAAAGCGTGACTAGTAGGGAAGCCCATCCCCGCCAGCGTTGAGGAACTAAGAAAATCAAACAGGCGCCGATAAAAAAGATCAGGAATGGGGGAACATTACTGATCATCATTGTTCTCGTAGTAGTCCTTTGGCCGAGCCACCAGCTTGCGAAGTTCCTTCGCGGCTAAAACTAGAATCACGCAGGCAACGAATCCGTAAACGCTATAAAAGCCAAACCAACCCTCCATTTGTAGAATGGAGTGGCGATGATGCAGCGCGTCAGTTAATAGAAGTCCAGCGCACAGTAGATAAAGCCCCACCAAAACCCTTTTCACGTTGCTTGGCTTGTCTAACCAGTATTGTTTTTCCATCATTGTATTTTATCGTCTAACTATCTGTTGGAGCAGAGCGTGGAAGGGGTCCGGATAAACGAAAATGATCACGCAGCCAGCAGCAGTCAGCAGAATGGGAATAAGGCAGGCGAGCGGGGCTTCCCGTATCTCGTTTTTGAACTGAGTCGAACTGTCTTCCGGAAAGAAGGCCTGCACGACTACTGGCATTAGATACGCAACATTAAGCAAGCTGCCGATTATCAACACGGCAACAAAGAAAGCTCGGTCTGCTTCCATCGCGCCGACCACTAGATACCATTTGCTCCAAGCGCCAGCGAACGGCGGCAGTCCGATCACACTAAGACTGCCGATAAGGAATGCAAACATCGTCAAAGGCATAGTCCGCCCAATTCCCCGCATCTCGCTGATATTTTCTTTATGGGTAGTAAGCATGATCGCGCCGGCACAGAAGAACAGGGTAATCTTTCCAAAGGCATGGGTAAGAATATGCAGGCCACCGCCAAGTATGCTGGTCCCCGTGGCCAACGCTGCTCCTAACACGATGTATGAGAGTTGACTTACCGTGGAATAGGCAAGTCGGGCTTTGAGGTTGTCTTTAGTCAGGGCGATGAGAGAAGCAGCAAGAATAGTGAATGCCGCAAGCCACATGAGCCATTCACCGGGATGAGAGCTTTGCATCAAGTCAAGGCCGAATACATAGATTATCACCTTCAGCACTACAAATACGCCGCCTTTCACAACCGCCACCGCATGAAGCAGCGCCGACACCGGGGTTGGTGCAATCATGGCTGCCGGCAACCAGCGATGAAACGGCATTATCGCGGCCTTTCCGATTCCGAACATGTACAGAGCAAACAGTACTCCGATAACGCCCGGTCCCGTTTGTCCTGCAAGAATGCCGCCGGGTCTGAAATCCGTAGTTCCGGCGATAACATAGGTGCCAATAATGGCAAGAAGTTGAAAGCCGATCGATGTGCCTAACAACAGCCCCAAATAGAGGCGTCCCGCTCGTTTTGCTTCCGCTGTTCCCGCATGCGTAACCAAAGGGTAGGTACTAAGTGTCAGTGCCTCATAAAACAGGAACATGGTTATCAAATTAGCCGAAAAGGCGAGCCCGATTGCGCTAGCCAGAGATAAGGCAAAGCAAATGTAGTAGCGGGTCTGATTGGATTCATCGTGCGAACGCATATAGCCGACTGAGTATATGGAATTAGGTATCCACAAAAATGATGCAATTAATGCAAACAACATACCGAGTGGTTCAATTTCAAAGGCGATTGCTAACCCCGGTAAAAGGTCAAATATTGTTATTGAGGGTCGTGCGCCGGCAAAAACTGAGGGAGGTATGG
>PTKD01000030.1 GCA_002938115.1 Alphaproteobacteria bacterium MarineAlpha9_Bin7
GACGAACGTCTCCCCCAGAACCGACATGTCTATCTCATCTGCACCCAATAAATATAATGCCTTTAAATCTCCATTTTTGGCGGCCTTAAGCATTCCGCGGGTGCGCAAGCCATCTGTTTTCGGAGTGACACCAAGATCCATACCCCCGACCCGCGCAGCTGCAGTATGTAGTACGTTAAAGCCGTTCCAATTTTCTTTGACAAAATCAAAACGGCTCGCAAGAAGCCGTGCGGCTGCTAGTATGTTTGGGCCATCCGGGCGCCCGAGGGGGCCTTGCCCCAGAACAAGCATTGGTCTTTCAGCGTTTTCCAATTCTTTACAAAATTCATGGTTACCTAACGCAAGATCCTTCAAAGTCACCGCTCCCTCACCAAGTTCGGTGGTAAGATATGTCAAATTACCTTTTGCACCGATACGTGATACAGCGAAATCACCGCGGAGCCATCTTTCTCTCAGACGAGCATTGATTATAGGGGCCTCAAGCCGCGGGTTTGATCCAATTAATAAACAAAGATCCGCATCATCAATTCCCGCAATCGTCGAATTAAATAGATAGCCCGCACGTAAATTGATCGGCAACGCTGCGCCGTCTTGTCTGCAATCAATGTTTGGAGAACCTAGTAACGTCATAAGATCCTTAAGAGCCAACATGGACTCACAGTCGCAAAGATCCCCTGCGATGCCTCCGATCTGACTCCCGTCAAGCCCAACCAACCTATCTTTTACCGAGGCAAAAGCTTCCTCCCAAGTGGCAGGCTCAAGTTTTCCTTTAGCATTCCTGAGGTATGGACGATCCAAACGCTGGCGAAGAAGTCCGTCATAAGCAAAACGTGTCTTATCCCCAATCCACTCCTGATTGATGTCGTCATTTACTCGTGGCAAAATCCGCATCACCTGATTGCCTCGCGCGTCAACGCGAATATTGCTACCTACACCATCAAGAACATCGACCGATTCTATTTTTCTTAATTCCCAAGAACGTGAAGAAAAAGCGTAAGGCTTTGAAGTCAATGCGCCGACGGGACACAGATCTATGATGTTGCCTGACAGTTCCGAGCTCAAACCCGCCTCAATGGTTGTGGCAATCTCCAAATCCTCACCACGCCACAAACCGCCCAAGTGAGGCGTGCCCGCAACCTCCTCCATAAATCGGACGCAACGTGTACAATGAATGCAACGGGTCATATATGTCTGGATTAGCGGGCCAAACTGTTTTTCATCAACTGCGCGTTTATTTTCGAGATAGCGGCTGAAGTCCCTCCCGTATCCCATAGCTTGATCTTGCAGGTCGCATTCCCCCCCCTGATCGCATATTGGACAGTCAAGCGGGTGATTGATGAGCAAAAATTCCATCACACCCTCTCGAGCCAATCGAACCGACTCCGTATTAGTGTGAATCTTCATCCCGTCCACGACTGGCATCGCGCACGATGCCACCGGCTTTGGAGATTTCTCAATTTCCACCAGGCACATGCGGCAATTTCCCGCGATAGATAACCGTTCATGGTAACAAAAGTGAGGGATTTCTATTCCCATGCTTTGACATGCCTGGAAGACTGTAGCGCCAGGTTCGACCTGCAGGATTTTGTCGTCAATCGTTACCGTATACATAAGAAGCCCTGTCAAGCCGCCTTAGCACGATCAAGTATCCGTCGCTCAAGCTCCGAACGGAAATGGCGTATTAGTCCTTGTACGGGCCACGCGGCGGCATCCCCAAAAGCACAAATTGTGTGACCCTCGACCTGTAACGTGACCTGCTCCAACAGGTCGATTTCTTCCATACGCGCCTCACCCATCGCAAGACGTTCCATCATTCTCCATATCCAGCCAGTACCCTCACGACAAGGGGTGCATTGACCGCAACTCTCATGCTTGTAAAATTTTGACAGCTTAGTAATAGCGGCGACAATATCGGTAGTTTTATCCATCACAATTACCGCCGCCGTACCCAGTCCGGACTTGACCTCGGACAAAGAATCGAAGTCCATCAACACCTCGTCGCAAATAGACTTTGGTATCAAAGGGACAGAGGAACCTCCTGGGATAACCGCCAATAAATTCTCCCAGCCCCCACGTACTCCGCCAGCGTGTTTATTGATTAAATCTTTGAGGGGAACTCCCATTGATTCTTCGACATTGCAAGGATTCTCTACATGACCAGAAATGCAAAATACCTTAGTTCCTGTATTATTTGCTCTTCCAAAGCTAGAAAACCAACTCGCGCCTCGTCTCATAATCGCGGGCGTAACTGCAATTGTTTCAACGTTGTTTACCGTCGTTGGACAGCCCCAAACGCCGGTGTTAGCCGGAAATGGCGGCTTCAAGCGTGGTTGCCCCTTTTTCCCTTCCAAACTCTCGATTAAAGCTGTCTCCTCGCCACAAATATACGCACCGGCACCACGGTGCACATAAACGTCATGATGAAAACCCGAACCACAGGCATTACTACCAATTAACCCAGCTTCATAAGCCTCATCAATTGCGTGCTGGAGTGCCTTCGTTTCATTATAAAATTCCCCTCGCACGTATATGTAGGTCGCACAAGCTCCCATCGCAAAACCGGCAATTAAGGCACCCTCTATTAATTTATGCGGTTCGTGCCGAAGGATATCCCGGTCTTTACATGTACCAGGTTCGCTTTCATCGGCATTGACAATTAGGTAGGATGGGCGTCCATCCGACGGATCAGGCATAAATGACCACTTCAATCCCGTGGGAAAACCAGCACCACCCCGGCCTCTAAGGCCCGAATCCTTCATGGTTTTTATAATTTCGTCGCGTCCTCGTGAGAGGATTTCCTTCGTAGAATTCCAATCTCCGTGAGCCCTAGCCTCCCTCAAATTCGGCACATATGCTCCGTATAGATTCTTAAAAATTCTATCTTTGTCAGCTAACATTTCAGAGCCTAGATTTCATTTAACGTTGTTAATCCCGCTTCCGGTTCTGAAAACCGCCGATTAGGATTCTGCGTTCCAACATTCACAGCTACACCAGTCCTCAAGGAATCCAACAAGTAAGCCATATTTCCCGGGTCAAGATCCTCGTAGTAGTCGTCGTTGATTTGGATGATAGGTGCATTTACGCAAGCGCCTAAACATTCAACTTCCATCAATGTGAACAAGCCGTCAGACGTGGTTTCACCCACACCGATCCCGAGGTGCTTAGAGCATGCTGTACGCACATCATCACCACCACGGAGCCAGCAAGGAGTGGTGCGACAAAATTGAATTAGAAATTTGCCACGAGGAGAAAGGTTAAACATTGTATAAAAACTGGCAACTTCAAATGCCCGAATTTCTGGCACATCAAGCAAAGAAGCCACGTAGCGAATCGCCACCTGCGGCAGCCATCCGCCCTGTTGACGCTGTGCAAGATCTAAAAGAGGTAAAAGTGCGCTTGCTTGTTTGCCGTCGGGATACTGGGAAATAATTTTTTCAGTTTCAAGTTTATTATCCCCGTTGAAGAAAAAACTTGTTGGTTGAATATCCTTTGTCGCAAATTCGCGCTTCGTCATCGATCAACCTCACCGAACACAATATCCATACTAGCAATACATGCCACCAAATCAGCTAGTTGGTGGCCTTTAGCCATAAAATCTAAGCCCTGCAGGTGCGCAAATCCTGGCGCACGAATTTTGCACCGATGAGGCCTGTTCGTGCCATCCGCCACGAGATAAACGCCGAATTCCCCCTTGGGCGCTTCCACCGCCGTATATGTCTCTCCCTCTGGGACACGATAACCCTCTGTATAAAGCTTAAAATGGTGTATCAGCGCCTCCATTGACCGTTTCATTTCCATACGTCTTGGTGGAGCTAGTTTCTGATCCTCCACCATCACTGGTCCGCCTGGAAGTTCCTCAAGGCACTGCGCGATGATACGGAGACTTTGGCGTAATTCCTCCACACGCAAGAGGTAGCGATCATAGCAATCACCGTTTTTCCCTATCGGAACATCAAAGTCCATAGCCTCATAAACGTCATAGGGCTGCGATTTGCGGAGATCCCAAGCGATTCCAGATCCCCGAAGCATTACACCGGAAAAACCCCAGTCGAGAGCTTGTTCGGGCGTGACCACCCCAATATCAACATTCCGTTGTTTCCAAATACGATTGTCGGTTAATAGTGTTTCGACATCATCAATGATAGAAGGAAAATTTTCTGCCCATTTTTGAATATCCTCAATCATTCCAGATGGCATGTCCTGGTGAACACCGCCAGGGCGGATATAGGCTGCATGCAAACGAGCACCTGAAACTTGTTCGTAAAAACCCATGAGTTTTTCACGTTCTTCAAACATCCAAAGGAAAGGTGTCATGGCCCCAATATCCAACGCATTGGTGCCGATTTGTAATAAATGATTAAGAATTCTTGTGATCTCATGAAAAAGTACGCGGATATATTGCCCGCGCAGCGGGACTTTACATCCAACAAGCTTCTCAACCGCAAGACTGAAACAATGTTCTTGTCCCATAACAGAAACATAATCAAGACGATCAAAGTAGGGCAATGCCTGCAGATAATTCTTATGCTCGATTAACTTCTCGGTACCTCGGTGAAGTAAACCGATATGTGGATCGGCTCGCTCACATACCTCCCCATCCATTTCTAACACCAAACGTAATACGCCATGCGCCGCAGGATGCTGTGGACCAAAGTTAAAATTGAAATTTTTAATTTCGGTGCCTGGCACTATTTATCGCCTTCAGTGTCATCCATTGGGTCGAATGTGTCTTCATCTGGTAAAATATAACGGGCTCCTTCCCACGGGCTCATAAAATCAAACTGTCGAAACTCTTGCGTTAACGTGACTGGTTCATATACGACACGTTTTTGTTCCTCGTCGTATCTCACTTCTGTGTAACCACTCAGTGGAAAATCCTTGCGAAGGGGGTGACCATCAAAACCATAGTCCGTAAGTAATCTTCGTAAATCTGGGTGTTCCGCAAAATAAACCCCGTACATATCCCAGGCCTCGCGCTCATACCAACCCGCAGCGCTATAAACCTTCACAATGCTAGGAACCGGATCACCTTCATGGACCCTCACCTTCACGCGGATCCTTTGATTATATTGATGACTTAAAAGATGATAAACGATCTCAAATCGGAACTGCCGATCTGGATAATCAACACCGCACAAATCACTAAGTTGTTTGAATTGACACTGGGCGTCATCCCTCAAAAACGTCAAAACTCTAACCAAAAATGAAACATCACAGACTATAGTTAGCTGTTCATGAAGTATCGCAGCTTCTCTCAAATTTCCCTCAAGAGATGTTAGTAAATAGTCGCTGAGTTCCTTTAGCGAGTAGCCATCAAGCTGGGAACCAGGGTCGTTCACCTAACGATCGTGCCCGTACGACGTATTTTCTTTTGGAGCTGTAGCACTCCATAAAGCAACGCTTCCGCAGTAGGAGGGCATCCCGGGACATACACATCGACAGGTATAATACGATCGCAACCCCGAACCACCGAATAGGAGTAATGGTAATATCCCCCGCCATTTGCACAGCTTCCCATTGAAATCACATAGCGTGGTTCAGCCATCTGATCATAGACTTTTCGGAGCGCCGGCGCCATTTTGTTGGTCAAAGTACCAGCGACGATCATCAAATCTGATTGACGCGGGCTTGGCCGAAATATGGCTCCAAAACGATCTAAATCGTACCTACTTGCACCGGTATGCATCATTTCCACTGCGCAGCACGCCAATCCAAAGGTCATGGGCCAAAGAGATCCACTTCGAGCCCAAGTGATAACTTTGTCCAACCGTGTAACAAGGAATCTTTTCTCCGCCAAGCCATCATCAGGGGCTTCCATTAAAGTGGTCCCATGAGGGTTTGTAGGAGATCGAAAACCTGCATTGGCACTGGTTAGTCCCATTCCAGAGCTCCCTTCTTCCATTCATATATGAATCCGACTGTAAGCAATCCTAGAAACACCATCATTGATACAAAACCCGCCATTCCGATCCCCTTGAGGGAGACAGCCCAGGGGAAGAGAAACGCAACTTCCAAATCAAAAATAATAAAAAGAATCGCGACCAAATAAAATCTCACGTCAAACTGATCACGAGCATTTCCTAACGGCTCAAACCCACATTCGTAGGGAGAAAGTTTTTCTGCATCCGGAGATTGCCGGGCCATAAAAAACGATCCCGCCACCAGGGCAACTGACAGCCCACTGGCAATTCCAAAAAACACCAGAATTGGTAAGTACTCCGAGAGCAACGGATGCATTCAATCACCTCAGATCTCTGCGTTGGTGCGCCCCCAAACACGGCCGACACTAGACAAACCGAGACCCTCACCCATCCACCGACAATATATAGTCCCACCATGATAAAGTGAAGCCACTAGTGTCGGCAAAAAGAATGGCGGGAGTGACGAGACTCGAACTCGCGGCCTCCGGCGTGACAGGCCGGCGCTCTAACCAAACTGAGCTACACCCCCGGAAATAGCGCCATTGCTTTACGCCACACCACTTTAACTGTCAATGTCACAGCACTAACTTTCCCAAGTAGGGTACCATGAGAGTTTGGTGGGCGATGACGGGATCGAACCGCCGACCCCCTCGGTGTAAACGAGGTGCTCTCCCAGCTGAGCTAATCGCCCATTGTGTAGAAGATATTCGATCAACTTGAACTTATTAAACATGAAACAGAACCAATAAAAATGCCGGCGACTAACATGTCCACCGGCATTTCCAAAAAACTCAACTTTGGACTGTTAGTTCAACGCCTCTTTAAGCGCCTTGCCTGCTTTAAACTTTGCATGATTTGAAGCAGGAATTGTAATGGCCTCGCCAGTACGGGGGTTCCGCCCCCTAGTCTGCGCGCGTCGCGCGACGCTAAAGGTACCAAAGCCGACCAACCTCACATCACCGCCACCTCTCAGTGCACCCGTGATTGATTCCAATACAGAGTCCACCGCTTTGGTAGCATCAGATTTGGATAGTCCTGCACTGCCCGCAACAGCACCAATCAGATCATTCTTATTCACAGTTGGCCCCCCTGTTATTTCCTATTTGTTCTAAAAACATCGAGATAAGTTCGGCGATCCCCAACGCACCGAAACACCACAACATTCCGTGCCCCATGTCTCGTACCTGATACAATCTAAACGCCGTGAACCGACGTCGTCAACGCAAAGATAGCTACAAAGCAACAATGTTTTGGGCATCCCTCATGCCTGACAAAGTTATTGCTCATATATCTACTGGCCTAATGGGTAATAATTGGCTCTTGATCCCCCTCCTGAGCCCCTTTCCCAACAGAGGCAACCGCTTCAACTTCTACCCATTCAATAGGGGTAAGCGGCGAGGAAAGCGCCAATTCCAGGACCTCATCCACGGTATCGACTGGGATTAATTCAAGTCCTTTTTTTACATTTCCCGGGATCTCGGCGAGATCCTTTTCGTTGTCCTTTGGAAATAAAACTGTCTTTATGCCTGCTCGCAGAGCTGCCAAAAGCTTTTCCTTGAGGCCCCCTATGGGCAACACTCGCCCCCGCAAAGTTACCTCACCTGTGATGGCAAGTGAACTTTTGACGGGGATTCCGGTGAGGACAGACACTATGGACGTTGTAATAGCAATTCCCGCAGAGGGCCCATCTTTAGGTGTCGCGCCCTCAGGCACGTGAACATGAACATCACGTTTCCCAAATAACGGCGGCTCTATACCGAAGTCCACGGCACGCGAACGTACATAAGACCATGACGCCTGAATCGATTCCTGCATCACCTCACCAAGTGTACCCGTCGGTGTAATTTTACCTTTCCCTGGCATAGTTACTGTTTCGATCAACAGCAAATCGCCGCCCGTGTCCGTATACGCCAGACCGTTTGTTATTCCAACCCTGTCACCGTGCTCGATCACCCCATGCCGATAGCGTCGTACACCCGCATAGCTCCCTATATTGCGTCGAGTAACTCGAATCGACTCATACTTATTAAGTAAGATATCCTTTACAGCTTTGCGGGTCAGATTCGCCAATTCACGTTCAAAGTTCCGAACCCCTGCTTCGCGCGTATAATAACGGACCAGGTCACGCATAGCTGGCTCCGAGATTGCCCACTCACTATCCTTCAGCCCATGGCGTTCCATCAATTTAGGTATAAGATGTCGGGAAGCGATCGCCACTTTTTCATCTTCTGTGTAGCCGGACAGGTGGATCACCTCCATACGATCAAGTAGTGCCGGAGGTATGCGTGTCGTATTCGCGGTCGTAACGAACATTACTTCGCTCAAGTCATAATCAACCTCTAGGTAATGATCGTTAAAAGCAACGTTCTGTTCCGGATCTAGCACTTCCAGTAATGCAGATGCTGGATCTCCTCGGAAGTCTGCGCCCATTTTATCGACTTCATCGAGTAGGAATAATGGATTGGATGATTTTGCCTTGCGAATACCCTGCAATATCTTACCGGGTAACGACCCAATATAGGTACGTCTATGACCCCTTATCTCTGCTTCATCACGCACACCACCCAAACTCATGCGGATAAAATTTCTCCCAGTCGAACGAGCAATGGACTTGCCGAGCGACGTCTTTCCCACGCCGGGTGGCCCAACGAGGCAAAGAATTGGCCCACGCATCTTTTTAGTCCTTAATTGAACCGCCAGGTATTCGACAATTCTTTCCTTTACCTTTTTGAGCCCATAATGGTCTTCGTCCAATATTTTTTGGGCACTATCCAAATCCTTCTTGATTCGGGTTCTCTTCTTCCAAGGAATTGACAGCATCCAATCGAGGTAGTTACGGACAACTGTGGCTTCCGCTGACATAGGGCTCATGTTCCTAAGTTTCTTAATCTCAGATACTGCTTTTTCCTTTGCTTCTTTACTGAGTTTCGTTGTTGCGATTTTTTCCTCTAGCTCAGTGTTCTCGTCGCGACCATCTTCCCCATCACCAAGTTCCCGCTGTATCGCCTTCAACTGTTCATTTAAATAGTATTCGCGTTGCGTCTTCTCCATTTGACGTTTGACCCGCGATCGAATCTTTTTTTCAACCTGCATAACACCGATTTCGCCCTCGATAAGCGAGTAAACACGCTCAAGTCGATCTGACACGCCCTCCAACTCTAACAGCTCTTGTTTGCTAACCACCTTGATCACCAGGTGTGAAGCAATCGTGTCAACAAGCCTAGCAGGGTCCTCGATTTGGTTTAACGAAACCAAAACTTCGGGCGGCACCTTCTTGTTTAGTTTCACATAATTCTCAAATTGCGACACTACCGAGCGAACTAGTGCATCAATTTCTTCGGCATCAGCGTCTGGCTCTTCCATTGAGGTCGCAATTGCCTCAAAATAATCAACTGAATCAGTGAACGAATTAATTACTGTTCTTCGACCGCCCTCGACGAGCACTTTAACTGTGCCATCGGGAAGCTTTAGCAGTTGCAAAACAGTTCCAATTGTTCCCACCCGATATATCTCGTCAACATTTGGGTCGTCCTGCCCAGCATTTTTTTGCGCAACTAACAATATTTGTTTGTCACTTTTCATAACCTCTTCTAACGCTCGTACTGACTTTTCGCGTCCCACGAAAAGTGGAACGATCATATGGGGAAACACAACTATATCCCGCAACGGCAGGACCGGATAACGCGCTGGATCTGTCATGTCACCTCACTTGTCTCAGATGTGAGCAGCACTTGCTGATACCTGCTTTAATAGCATAATGGCCCACCAAATAATTGACACATTTTGGACGGACAAGATGTCTATCTGTCAAAACAGAGTAAGTGGCCTTTAAAGGATACTTTTTCAAGAGTTAATAATAGAGACGTTACGAGGCCGTCGATTCGACATCCCCTCGTCGATCTACATAAATCTGAAGCGGCTGCGCACGACCATCGATTACCTCACGATTAATTACGACTTCCTCTACTCCATCCAAACCAGGCAAATCAAACATCGTACTGAGCAAAGCACTCTCCAATATCGATCGAAGACCACGAGCCCCAGTTTTCCTCTGAATAGCTTTCCGCGCAACAGCAGCCAATGCATCATCGGAGAACGAAAGTCGCGTATCTTCCATATCAAATAAACGCTCGTATTGTTTGACTAACGCATTCTTTGGTTTAGATAAAATCTCTATCAAAGCGTCTTCATCTAGGTCTTCAAGAGTAGCCACGACTGGTAAACGTCCAACAAATTCCGGAATCAATCCAAATTTGAGTAAATCCTCTGGCTCAACCTGACACAATATTTCCCCGCTCCGTCGGTCCTCTGGGGCCTTAACATCTGCTCCAAAACCTATTGAAGTCCCCTGGCCACGTTCCGTTATAATTTTTTCCAAACCGGAAAAGGCTCCGCCACAAACAAACAAAATGTCGGTAGTATCCACCTGGAGGAACTCTTGTTGTGGATGCTTGCGCCCTCCTTGCGGAGGTACACTAGCTATGGTCCCCTCCATTATCTTCAGCAAAGCCTGCTGAACGCCCTCTCCTGAAACATCACGAGTAATCGAAGGATTATCGGACTTCCGAGATATCTTGTCGATCTCATCTATGTAGACGATACCTCTTTGTGCCCGCTCAACATTGTAATCAGAGGCCTGAAGAAGCTTGAGAATGATATTCTCTACGTCCTCACCGACATACCCGGCTTCTGTAAGCGTAGTCGCGTCCGCCATGGTGAAGGGTACGTCCAAAATCCTCGCAAGAGTCTGCGCAAGAAGTGTCTTCCCGCACCCTGTAGGGCCAACTAGCAAGATGTTGGATTTTGAGAGCTCTACATCATTATTTTTAGAGCCGTGCGCAATCCGCTTGTAGTGGTTGTGCACAGCAACCGACAGCACACGTTTTGCATGGTCTTGCCCAATCACATAATCGCTCAAGACTGTGCAAATCTCCGTCGGAGTTGGTACGCCGTCACGCGATTTAACCAGGTTATTCTTATGTTCCTCACGTATAATCTCCATACACAACTCAACGCACTCATCGCAGATGAAGACAGTAGGACCAGCAATCAGCTTTCGAACCTCATGCTGACTTTTGCCGCAAAAAGAACAGTAAAGGGTATTTTTAGACTCGCTGCCGCTTGATTTACTCATCTCGACCCCGCCTAGTTAGCTGGCAAGTTACGCTATAGCCGCAAAACCCTAATTCAACATGGTAGACCGCTTTATCGAAAAGGCTCAAGAACAGAATATCCTTGAAACCTTAAAAGTATGTAATTTATTTACCTGTTGAGAACTAGAATAGGAACCCCATTTATACTTACTGGTGTCTAGTCCTCACCCTCGGACTTTGGTCGGCTGGTTACGACTTCGTCAATTAAACCGAAGTCTTTTGCTTCCTCAGGAGTCAAAAATTTATCACGGTCCATCGCATCCTCAATTTTTTTTAGTGACTGTTTGGTATGCCGAACATAAATGTCGTTCAGCCGTGCGCGAAGCGCTAATATCTCCCTAGCATGGATTTCGACATCCGTTGCTTGGCCAGAAAATCCCCCGGAAGGCTGATGAATCATGATCATAGAATTGGGGACCGAATAACGCTGCCCCTCCGCCCCGGCAGCAAGAAGCAAGGAACCCATCGATGCAGCTTGGCCAATACAAAGTGTCGACACACGTGGACTTATGTATTGGATTGTGTCGTAGACCGCCAATCCTGATGAAACAATCCCGCCCGGTGAGTTAATATAAAATGAAATATCTTTGGTAGGATTTTCCGCCTCAAGAAATAAAAATTGCGCCGTTATCACCGAAGCAACATCATCGTCTAAAGGACCGGTAAGAAAGATAATTCGCTCCTTAAGAAGACGCGAATAAATATCATACGCACGCTCCCCACGGTTGGTTTGCTCAACCACCATGGGAACTAATGCATTCATGTAGGTATTGCTACTAGGGCCCATTAATTCCTCGATCCCAAATCAATCTCTTTTGCTTTTAATGCTGGACTTGTTTTTACCGCCGCTCACTTTAGCGGATCTCGTTTTGCTCGAGACCCCCTTAGAACCTTGCTTTGAGC
The DNA here is from genome assembly GCA_002938115.1 of Alphaproteobacteria bacterium MarineAlpha9_Bin7. Lineage (GTDB taxonomy): Bacteria > Pseudomonadota > Alphaproteobacteria > UBA7887 > UBA7887. Next base: position 11,978 of record PTKD01000030.1, read on the forward strand.
TCTCAATATCCTTTTCATTTAACGAAGGTGAGCCAATTGATTGCCGCTCTTCAGGATTTTGATAGAGCTCTTCCAGAGATACCTGCGCTTCAGAAACATCGGACATCTCAATGATAAAATCGATCACCTTGTCCTCAAAGATCGGAGCATGAATTCCACTTATCGCCTCCGGATGACCTTTAAAATAATCTAGTACTTCCTGCTCCTTTCCGGGATAACGCCGGGCTTGGTCCATAACAGCCTGGTTAAGTTCCTCCTGCGGCACTACAACATTATTTTGCCGACCTATTTCGGACAGTAGAAGTGCAAGTCGGACCCGCCGAGTTGCAATTGCATGATACTCCACTCGTGCTTCTTCCTCCGTTTGCTTTTCATTTTCCCAGGAAGTACCCGCACGCTGCATGTCCTGTTCAATTTGCAACCATATTCCTTCAAACTCCTGATCAACCATGCCCTGCGGAACCTCAAAGTCATGACTTTTCGCAAATGTATCCAGCACATCACGCTTAAGTCTGGTGCGTGATTGCGAGTTGTAGCCGCGCTCCAACTCCCCCCGGGTTGCCTCTTTCAGCGCAGCCAAATCCTCAAGCCCAAGGCCTTTCGCAAGCTCATCCGTAATCGTTAAATCTTCCGGCTCAAGGTGCTTTTTGATCGCTACCTCGAACACTGCTTCCTTACCTTGCACCGATGGATCAGGGTAGCTATCGGGCAAAATTACATTTATCGAATGTTCCTCCCCCTCTTTGGCACCGACTAATTGCTCGTCAAACCCAGGAAGAAAACTATTCGCGCCTAGAGCAAGATTGAAATTCTCCCCACGCGCGTTCTTTAACGATTCCCCGTTGACGGTTGCACTGAAATCAATCACGAGCACCTCGCCAATTTTTGACTTTCGCTTACGTTTGACCTCAGAGAAGGCGCGGTTGCGTTCCGCCAACCGCTCAACTGCCGACTCGACTTCTTCCTCCGTAGTCTCCACCTTCATACGGGTAAATTTAAGCGCCTTTAGATCCGGTGCCTCAATTTCTGGGAGTACTTCTACCTGCATTACATATTCCAGGTCGTGATCCTCTTCAAACGACTTTATCTCTATCCGCGGCTGAAGCGCCGGGCGCACGCCTTCATCTTTAAGAGCTTGCTGGGATGTCTCACCAACCACTTTTTCTAACACCTCACCCATAACAGAACTAACGTAACGTTGACGCAAAATAGAAATTGGAACCCTACCAGGTCGAAATCCATTGATACGAACTGTTTGTTGGAGCTCCTTTAGCCGATTACTAATCTTGTCACTTACCTCAGCCGCAGACACGACGATCTCGTATTCATGATTGAGGCCATCAACGTTTGTTTGGGTAAGCTGCATGATTGACTAAGCCTGCCTCAGCACATCCACTGAAACTACGGCCAACTCCGTTGAGTAAAATTCCACAAAAGTATACAACACGCTTGCCTTGAACATAACCTCTTTGAGGCAATTTCGATGATACTCCACATAATTGGTACAGATTCATATACTAAAAAATAAAGAGTATATCGGCCTACATCGCGGCGTTTTACCATAAGCACAGGGTCTCGCAAGTCTCTTGTGGCATACGAATTTACCTAAGCCCGAGACTTACGTGCCCCTTAACTAAATTCATAACGAACCGGAGAACAGAAAATAATCCGAGAGTTGTGGCTCTTACACACGAAAGTTTGTCGTCTCACGTAAACTATCATACTTTCTTCCATGTTTGCGGGTGTGGCGGAACTGGTAGACGCGCTAGGTTTAGGTCCTAGTGGCCGCAAGGCCGTGGGGGTTCGAGTCCCTTCGCCCGCACCACTATGCTAAAATGACATGAGCAGTACCACTAGTCATACACACTGTGACATAATATTGCGATGTCATGCATCGCAAGTCAGTTTTCCGGCAACCCCGGATCGTCTATCTTAACTCCCAGTCAATGGCCAGAAACACGGGAAGGCTGCGCAAAAATTTACGGAACTAACGCGTCATCCAGTCCGTACCAGTCGCACACCGTACTAGCATACTAAAAGAGACCATAACCCCTACGCCGCTCTATATACCGGTTTTTCATCAACAAGATGGCGCAAACAGGCTCGAGCCGCAGCGTCCAAGATCGCTTCAGTATCCAAACCATAATGCCTATACAAATCATTAATGTCGCCGGATTGGCCAAAGGTCTCCACCCCCAACGGATAAACCCGATGGCCACTAACGGCACCTAGCCAAGACAAAGTCGCTGGGTGACCGTCAATGACC